>CALRUV010000137.1:0-9967 GCA_943371455.1 Chitinophaga pinensis
CCGGAAAATGTAAATGTTCTTTTTTTCATGGAAAAGAATTAGTGGAATTGACAGATTAGCTTTTATTCGCCAACACTTTTTCCGTCATACCTATTTACGAATTCATGATCTTATTTTGGTGGTTAATACTTTCCATGTGTACCGCATCAAAATATTTGGTTACGAACTCTTTGCTCAAACCGAATTTCTCTCCTTTGGTGAAAGCCCTTTCCAGTATGGCATTCCAACGATTGGTTTGCAAAATGGTGATATTATTTTCCTTCTTGTAAGTACCAATATTCTCTGCCACTTTCATTCTTTGACTAAGGATCTGCATCAATTCATCATCCAGGTTATTGATCTGCTGGCGTAATTTTTCGAGCGCTGCATGGTATTCGGCAGAAGCTACATCTTCTTTTCTCCAACGAATGGCATTGAGCATCTCACCCAATACTTCTGGTGTGATTTGTTGTTTGGCATCACTCCAGGCATTGTCCGGATCAATATGGCTTTCGATGATCAATCCGTCAAAATCAAGATCGATGGCTGTTTGCGCAACTTCCTGCAATATGTCTCTTCTTCCGCAAATATGGGAAGGATCGTTGATCATTAATAATTCAGGGTACCTGCGTTTCATCTCTATGGCGAGGTGCCACATAGGAGCATTGCGGTATTCTGTATTACCATAAGAACTAAAGCCACGGTGAATCAGACCAATATTTTTAATTCCGGCTTTGGCAACGCGTTCCATTGCGCCAATCCACAATTCCAGATCAGGGTTAATAGGGTTCTTGATCAGCACAGGTACATCTACACCTTTGAGGGCATCAGCTACATCCTGAACAGAAAAAGGATTCACAGTTGTTCGGGCGCCAATCCAAAGCACATCTACATCAAAATGCAGGGCATCTTCTACTTGTTTGCCTGTAGCCACTTCTACTGCTACCGGTAATCCGGATGCTTTTCTTGCTTGTTGTAGCCAGGGTAACCCTTTGGTGCCTATTCCTTCAAAACTTCCGGGGCGTGTGCGTGGTTTCCAAATACCGGCGCGCATGATGTCTACCTTACCGGTTGCTGCCAAACGCATAGCAGTTTGCATAACCTGTTCTTCTGTTTCAGCGCTGCAGGGACCTGAAATGATCAATGGTCGTTTTTTCAGTAAAGACTCCATAGAAATAGCCTGTTCAATTGCTTGCTCCATTTGTAGAAACTGTTTTGGGTTTTATAGTTATTTTGATTTTTCTGTCTTTCGTTTATTCGCCTCTGCGGGGTCTTTTGTTAAAACCTGCCGGACCGCCACTATCTGCATCATTCATTCTGATACGTCTTCCTTTATAACTTTTGCCATCCAATGAACGGATCATTTGCTGAGCAGCGCCCTTATCAATCTCAATCCAGCTGGTCATATCTTTCATGTCAATCTTACCAAGGACTTCTTTTTTAAGATCACTCATATCCAGTATGAATTGTAAAAAGCTGGCTTTGAAAAACCCGTCTTTAGTTCCCAGGTTTACGAATAATCTGCTATATCCTCCGCCACGGGTATATTCTTTTCTGCTATCACCACGGCCTTCACTTCTATCGTCCCTTCTTCTGCCAGCTTCTGGTCTGTCGTTACTTTCTTTTCTGGAACGTTCGCGTAAATTCAGGTCCTCGGAATTTTCATAATATTTGAGGAAACGATCAAATTCCATAGCAGCCACACGTTTTAACACATCTTCCTTACTTACTTCAGCAAATTTTTCCGCCAACATCGGCACGTAGGTTTCGTAGTCGCCGTGACTGATATCGGCTGACAATAATTTATCCATGAAAGCGAAGAACTGTTTTCTGCAAACATCTTTTCCGCTGGGGATATCCATTTTGTGGAACTGGGAATTATTAATTCTTTCGATCTGCTTGAACTTGTACATTTCTTTGGCATGTACAATTGAAACGCAAATACCCTGGTTACCAGCCCTGCCGGTTCTACCGCTTCTGTGTGTATAGATCTCAACGTCATCAGGCAATTCATAATTAATTACATGGGTAATGCCCACTACATCAATACCTCTGGCTGCCACGTCTGTAGCGATCAGTAACTGAAGGCTTTTATCGCGGAATTGGCCCATTACACGATCTCGCTGTTGCTGTGTAAGATCTCCATGTAATGCATCAATATCATAACCTTCTCTGGTAAGCCTTTCAGATATCTCCTGGGCGTCAATTTTGGTACGGGTAAATATGATACCATAGATGCCAGGATTGAAATCAATGATTCTCTTGAGGGTTTCATACCTGTGTTGTGCCGTAGTTACATAATATTGGTGATCAATACTTTTATTGGCTGTATTTACTTTTCCCACCGTTATTTCTTTGGGATCCTTCATGTACTTTTTGCTCACTTTCCTAATTTCCGGCGGCATAGTTGCACTAAATAACCAGGTACTTTCGCGTGCGGGTGTATTTTTAAGGATGAACTCAATATCTTCCTGAAAGCCCATATTCAGCATTTCATCTGCTTCATCCAGAACTACATATTTAATTTGTTCCAGGTTAATGGCTTTTCTTTCGATAAGGTCTATTAGTCTTCCGGGAGTTGCCACAACAATCTGTACACCTCTTTTCAGATCCCTGATTTGTAAGCCAATGGAAGCTCCTCCATAAACTGCCACCACTGAAACACCCGACATATACTTTTTAAAAAGTTCTACCTCTTTAACTATTTGCAGGCATAATTCTCTTGTTGGACAAACCACCAGTGCCTGCGGATATTTTGCTGCGGCATCGATGATATGTAATAAGGGTAATCCAAAGGCAGCGGTTTTTCCGGTACCTGTTTGCGCAAGGCCAATAAAATCCTGGGTTCCACTAAGTAAAACCGGTATGGCCTGTTCTTGTATTGCTGTAGGGTTCACATACCCTAGTTCGTCAGTAGCCTGTATCAATCTGGCATCAATTCCCAACGCTTCAAATGTCGTCATGTATTAAAAAATTTGCGGCAAAGGTACTTTTTATATGCTTCTTTGCCTGTTTTTTGTTTGAAAACCAATAGGGATAAGGATTTTGGGTTTTGAATTTCGGATTTCGGATTAACAAATATGCGGATTCTGGGTTTTAAACAATTCCGCAATTCTTACAATTCGCAATCCTTTAATTCGTCAATTCCCTTTTCCTTATTTCAAGATCCGCTTTATCCCATTCGCATTTTTAACTAATTCTTCCAGGTATTCATAATTTTCTTTTTCCAGGCAGGCTTTAAACTTTCGCAATTGCGCAATATGCTCATTCAATACATCAAGCACATTTTCGCGATTTTGCATAAAAATGGGCACCCACATGGCAGGATTACTTTTTGCTAACCTAACCGTACTTTCAAAACCACCACTGGCCAGTTCAAAAATAGCATCTTCTTCCCTTTCCTTTTCCAGCACTGTGTTGGCCAATGCAAAAGAAGTGATATGTGAAATATGACTCACATAAGCCACATGCACATCATGGTCTGCCGCATTCATGAACAGGATATGCATTCCCAGAATTCGGTAAACTTCTTCTACCATAATTAAAGCATCGGTATCACTTTCCTCTTTGTTACAAATAACTGTTGCCTTGTCTTCAAAAGCACCTCTTAAAGCCGCTTCCGGCCCACTGTATTCGGTTCCCCACATAGGATGGCTTGCAACAAAGCGACCTCTTTTTGGGTGCTGATTGGCAGTTTTACAGATGGTATTTTTAGTAGAGCCAACATCCATAATAACTTGCTTATCAATTAATTTTAATATTTTATCGAGCAGCAACTCTGCTACATTGATGGGGGTTGCCAAAATAACCAAATCAGATTTTTGGATGGCATCTTCTAAAGAACAGATCTCGTCAACCAATCCCAAATGCATGGCTTTAGCGGCATGTTCCTGATTGGCTTCTACCCCTAATACCTTATGGGCAAACCCTTTTTCTTTTAATGCCAAAGCCATGGAACCTCCGATTAGTCCTACCCCAATTATTGTAATATTCATGATTTTGACAGATTAGTATTCGTTATTTGGGCTTCTTTGATGCGTTGAATGGCATCAGTAAATTTTTCAACACTACCACATAAACTCACCCTGATATAAGCGTCGCCGGCTGATCCAAATATTCCGCCAGGTGTTATGAATACGTTGGCCTTATACAATATTTCATCACTGAGCAGGTACCCATTGGCATAGTTGGCAGGA
Organism: Chitinophaga pinensis; assembly: GCA_943371455.1. Taxonomy (GTDB): domain Bacteria; phylum Bacteroidota; class Bacteroidia; order Chitinophagales; family Chitinophagaceae; genus Sediminibacterium; species Sediminibacterium pinensis_J. Next base: position 4,176 of record CALRUV010000137.1, read on the forward strand.
ATTTTAGCCCATACAAACATCCCCACTTGAGTTTTTACATAGGCGCATTGCAATAGATCCAATAACTCAAATACTTTTTCCCTGCGCGTTGCGTAAATAGCATTGATACCATCGTACCAGTCTTTACCAAGACTCAAAGCCTTTGCAGCAGCCAATTGCACTGGCAGAAACATACCACTGTCCATATTGCTTTTGAAGCGGATAATTTCATCAATTCTTTCCTTTGCGCCGCATAACATACCAACACGCCAGCCTGCCATATTCTGACTTTTACTCAATGAGTTTAATTCAATGGCGTTTTCCATGGCACCAGGAACACTTAAAATACTAAGGGGATTTTCATTTAATATAAAACTGTAGGGATTATCGTGGCAGATCAATATGTTGTGTTTCTTTCCAAAATCCACTATTTTTTTCAATAGTTCCAGGCTGGGTGCCTGACCAGTGGGCATATGGGGGAAATTGATCCACATGAGTTTCACATTGGTCAAATCTGTCAATTCCAAAGCATCAAAATCAGGTTCCCAGTTATTCTCCTCTTGCAAGGTATAGGTCACAGGCGAAGCACCAGCCAATTTTATGGCGCTGCTATAGGTAGGGTATCCAGGATTGGGTATCAGGGCCTGGTCTCCTTCACTTAAGTAGGTCATACAGATATGCATGATGCCTTCTTTACTGCCAATTAGTGGCAATATTTCATGGTCTGCCTGAAGTGTAACCCCATAGTTTTTTACATACCAGGCTGCAATAGCGTTTCTGAGAACGGGTGATCCCTTATAGCTCTGGTATGCATGGTTACCTGGTTTAGCAGCTTCCTCCTGCAATACACTGATCACGTCGGGATGTGGGGGCAGGTCGGGACTGCCAATTCCCAGATTAATGATATTCTTGCCCTCTTTGTTCAATGCCTCTATCTCCCTTAGTTTTTGGGAAAAATAATACTCCCCAATCCCTTCCAATCTTTTTGATGTACTGATTTGCATACTTTATCCTTTTACGAGTTTCCCTTTTTTATAGATCCCGAATATTTTAACACTGTTGGTGAGTGATTCAATAGAAGAAAACACTGCATTTAGTTGCTGGCGATTCTCAAATTCCATATCAGCATAAAATCCATACTTAAAATGACTGCCCGGTATGGGCATACTTTGCAACTTGCTAAGATTGATGCCCCCATTGGCAATATTGGTGAGCACTTTCGCCAAAATACCTTTTGCATGGTTGGTTTGAAAATAAATAGAGGCTTTGTCAGCATCGGCAGCCGTTATTACTTCATTTTCCCGTTTCAATACCAGGAAGCGGGTAATATTGTTTTTGAGCGTATGTATATTGGGCGCAATGATATCGAGTTCATATAATTCAGCTGCTAATTTACTGGCAATGGCAGCAGCATGTTTGCTGTGTTTTTGGTGGATATGTTTGGCACTGAGTGCCGTATCGTCTGTTTCCACCAATTTCCAGCTGTTTTTTTCCAGATAATCTAGGCATTGTAAAATAGCCATAGGATGGCTATGTACTTCTTTGATATCTGAGAGCACTACGCCCTTATTGACCATTAGATTTTGGCTAATAGAAAGATACACTTCGCCGATAACCTTTAATTTACTTTTCTGTAAAAGATTGTAATTGGGCAGTATGCTTCCTGCGATGGAATTCTCAATAGCCATGATGGCACCATCTGATTGTGATTGATCAGAAGCCAGCTTTATCAATTGCCTGAAAGTATCGCAAGGTATTACTGACACCTGCTTGCCAAAAAAGCTTCTGGCAGCAACCTGGTGAAAGCTGCCTTCATATCCCTGGATACAAATACCTGATGAACCTTTTTTTAAATAGGTAGGGTGTTTTGTTTTTTCGTTTGTATTAGCAGGTATCATTTTTAAAGAATTATTCTCTTATGGAGATTAGGGTATACAAAAAATCCCGGCTTTTAAGGCCGGGATGGTATTTTTAGTTTGTTTTCGCTTTTTATGCTTTTGCAAATACTACCCGGCTCCTTTTTTCAAAGAAGTAATAAAAGAAAAAATAGAAAGTATTTGCTAAGATGTTTTTCATTCTTTTCAAATATAGTAATGATTTACATCAAAAATGAAAATATTACAAAAAAATATACTAACTAACCTTTGTTCGTATAGGAGATAAATCCTATTAAAAAAAGGAAGTAATTGATCAGATTGAAACCCATATGCTTATTGGTGTTGGATTTTCTCCTCCTGCTAAAAAAAGAAAGCCCCTCCGTGGAAACGGAGCGGCTTCTAACGATTGCTTGCCATATGAAAAAAGTTTATCTAGCTGTTTCTGACCGGCAAGCATGGTCGCATCAAATCTTGTGCACCAGCTTTCAAAAATTACTTAGCAACAGTAGTATCAACAGCTACAGCAGCAGTATCAACAGTTACAGCAGCAGCAGTATCAACAGCTACAGCAGTTGTGTCAGCAGCAGGAGTTGTGTTTTCAGCAGAATTACAGGCAGCGAAAGCGGCAATAGCCAATACAAATAACAGCTTTTTCATTTTTTTGATTGTTTAGATGTGAGTGAATTTATTATTAATACCACAAGGAGTAGAAAGGTAACCCTGAGCAGAGCCTATTTTTAAAAAATAATTTTAGCACCTTTTTGGGTTACTTTTGCACACTCTCCTGTATTAAAAGAACAGATAGTGAAAGCCGATACTAACGAACAAGCATTATTGAAGGGACTGGTTCTGAATGATTCAAAGGCCATCGACACCCTGTACAAGGATAATTTCCCTATGGTTCAGGCTTACATTCTGCAAAACAATGGTTCTTACGACGATGCAAGGGATATATTTCAGGAAGCCATTATTGCGCTTTATGAAAAAGCACAGGATGACTCATTTGTTTTAACCTGTCAGATCAAAACTTATTTGTATTCCATTTGCAGGCGTTTATGGTTAAAAAGATTACAGCAGCTTGGAAGGTTTGCTAATAATATAGATAACCTGGAAGAAACAGTACCCGTTGAAGAGGATCTGGAGATTCATGAAAAAAGAAATGCCGAGTTTGCTATCATGGACAGGGCATTGAATAGCTTGGGAGAACCTTGCAAGGGTTTACTGGAAGGTTATTACCTGAAAAAGATGGGCATGATGGAATTGGCAGATGAATTTGGGTATACCAATGCAGATAATGCCAAGAACCAGAAATACAAATGTTTGATGCGATTGAAGAAATTATTTTTCTCGCAATATAATATCGGAGATTAATACCATGGATGACATTTTATTATTAGAAGCAATTGAAAGGTACCTCGGTGGCGAAATGGATGCTGCTGAACGTACTTATTTTGAATCGCTTCGGAAAAGTACCCCGGAAATAGACCAAATGGTGGTTGAACACAATATGTTCCTGCACCAGATGGACATTTATGCTTTACATCGTAACCTTAGAAACAGTTTACAGGAATCGCATACCCGACTATTGGAAAGAGGTGAAGTTTATGAAGGTGGCGAATTAACAACCAAAGGAAAAGTAATCCAACTTTGGAATAAATATAAAAGAGTTACTGCCATAGCAGCATCTGTTGGTGGCGTTATTGCCTTAGTAATTAGCGGACTGGCCATCTATTTTTCACCCGTGGTTAATGGCAATCAGATTGAACAGCTAAGCAAAGCCATAGAAGTTATTAAAAAGAACCAGCAATACCAGGGTAATCTGATCAACGAAGTAAAAAGCAAGATCCCGGAAAATGCCCGTTTAATTAGTGGTGGTTCAGGATTTTTAATAGACAGTAAAGGATTTATCATAACCAATGCCCACGTTTTAAAGGGTTCTGGTGCAGTTGTTGTTAACAGTAAGGGTCAAGAATTCAATGCTACTATTACCCATATTGATCAGCTAAGAGACCTAGCCATATTGAAAATCACAGACGAAGAATATCAGCCACTAAATTCCCTGCCTTATGGTATCAAAAAAGGCAATACTGATCTGGGAGAAGAAATATTTACCTTAGGTTATCCCAGAAATGATATTGTTTATGGAGAAGGATATCTGAGCGCACGCACCGGCTATAATAGTGATTCGCTAACTTACCAGGTTCAGATCAGCGCCAATCCTGGAAATTCAGGTGGCCCGGTTTTTAACCATAACGGAGAAGTAATTGGTATCCTCAGCACCCGTCAGGCTCAAGCTGATGGCGTTGCCTTTGCCGTTAAATCTAAAAACATCTACCAGATGGTGGATGAATTAAGAAAAACGGATACTTCTATTGAAAAGATCAGGATCCCATCCCATACTTCACTAAAAGGCGTAGAACGTAAAAAGCAGATCACCAGATTGGAAGACTGTGTTTTTTATGTAAAAGCATTTACCAAATAATCCAAACTCAATTATAAAAACGAAAGAGGCTGCTAGTGATAGTCAGCCTCTTTTGTTTTATAAAAAAGTTACCCTTAACTCCAAAGAGAAGCAGGATATTCACCACTAGTTACCAATGCATTGATACTGGCCTGAACACCCGGCGCATCTTCTTTATAAGTAACCCCAAACCATTTGGCTGAAGTTGGAATTACTTTTACATTGCCCTTGCCTGCCTGAATAAAATGTTTGGTAGCGATAGGAATAAAAAACTCTGCCTTAGGTTCCAACATATGTTTATCAAGGAAATCATGAAACTGCGATTCACATAAATCAATAAACCCTGGAGCAAAACAGAGGTAGTTCATGCTCACCAGACTATCTTCAGATACTTCATGCAAGCCAGTGGTATCTTCATAGGTGATCCTGCCATTTTCGCCCCTGTAAATGCTGGTTCTTTCATTGATATCTGTTAGGTTATTTTCAGCATCCACGTCACAAACGCCCCTGCTCACACTTCCATTATCACTGAGTGTGTTTTTCAACTCATACCCTACTATGCAATAAGTTTGTTCATTACATGCTTTTGTTAGAAAATCATAGGCTTTTACAAATGCATCACGACCATAATAATCATCTGCATTAATTACTGCAAAGGGTTCATTAACTTTTCCCTTACAACACAAAACGGCATGTGCGGTTCCCCATGGTTTTATTCTTTCCGCTGGTATAGCCCTGCCTCCTGTAAAAGAATGCAAATGTTGGAAAACATAATCGGTTTCGATTCTGCCCTTTAATTTTGGTTCGAAAATAGCTTTAAAACTTTCTGCAAACTCTTCTCTGATGATAAAAACAACTTTGCCAAAACCAGCTCTGATGGCATCAAAAATTGAATATTCCATGATAGTCTCACCAGAAGGGCCGAAAGACTGTGTCTGTTTCATACTTCCATAACGGCTGGCCATTCCTGCAGCTAAAATCACAAGTGTTGGTTTCATAGTTTTTATTTATGTTGTATGCAAAATTAAAGCATTCACAAGGTAACCTGATGTTCCTATGCATGATTTTTTAACTGATATCCCTATTCAGCTTTTACCTGATTTTTCATCGCATGGTATTCCTGTATCCATACTCAGGCTGGATACCATTCATCCTATTATTAGCGGCAATAAATGGTACAAACTGAAATACTATTTGCAGGATGCCCTACAAAAGAAAAAAAACCTTATAGCCACTTTTGGAGGTCCCTATTCAAATCATATTGTAGCTGCAGCTTTTGCTGCCAAACAAGCAGGCTTGCAGAGTGTGGGATATATTAACGGTGAAAGGCTTGATATACTTAATGAAACACTTGCCCAAGCCATTTCTTATGGCATTACCCTTCAATTTATTGGCAGATCAGATTCGCCTGCAAACATAATTGAGAAATATAACAATGACAGGTGCTATTGGATATTACCCGGTGGCTTCGGCAA
>CALRUV010000138.1:0-9911 GCA_943371455.1 Chitinophaga pinensis
TTTTTACAGAAATTTCTACAGCATCTTTATTCACTACTGCCGATTCGGTGGTTTCTCCTTTACTTTTTCGGGTTTCCAATACATCCCATTTGTTCTCTTTCTTTTCATTCTCTTTCAGCCAGATCCTGTATTGGGTGTAGTTTCCAGGGAAATCTTTCACCATACCCTCTCCTTCAAAAACAAAGAGATGGTCTACCAGCCTGTCCATAAAATATCGGTCGTGACTAACTATTAACACACATCCCTGGTACTCACTCAAAAACTTTTCCAATACGCCAAGTGTAGGCAGATCAAGGTCATTGGTAGGTTCATCTAATATTAAAAAGTTGGGATTGGAAAACAAGACGGTTAATAATTGCAGCCTTTTCTTTTCTCCACCACTTAAGGAGTTGAGATAGGTATACTGTTTATCGGGAGAAAACAAAAATAACTCCAGAAACTGCGCAGCACTTAAGCTACCGCCATTTGCCAATGGAAAATTCTCGGCAAATGTTTTTACATATTCTATTACCCTTAGGTTTTCTTTAATCACCAAACCCTGTTGCGAGAAGTTACCAAACACAACCGTATCGCCAATATTGATCTTACCGCTATCAGCCGGTTCGATCTGTTGTAACATATTTAAAAAAGTACTTTTGCCCACCCCGTTTTTCCCGATAATGCCAATACGTTCACCTTTGCTGAAATTATAATCAAAGCCTCTAAGAATGGGCAGATCCCCATAACTCTTATACACTTTTTTCATTTCTATGATCTTACCGCCCAGTCGGCTCATTTTCATCTGCAACTGCAATTGCACATCCTCGATTTTTTGTTTGGCCCTGGCTTCTACTTCATAAAAATTATCCTGTCGGCTCTTGCTTTTGGTGGTGCGGGCTTTGGGTTGTTTGCGCATCCATTCCAGTTCCTTACGGTATTCATTCTTGGCCTTATCAATACTCGCCAATTCGCTTTCTATACGTGCCGCTTTTTTCTCAATATAATTTTCATAATCACCGCGATACACATACATATTCTCACGCTCCAGTTCCCAGATCTCTTCGCTTACGGCATCCAGAAAGTACCTGTCGTGGGTAACCAGTAAGAGGGTCACATTTTCCTGATTCAAGTAGTTCTCCAGCCACTCGATCATTTCAACATCGAGGTGGTTGGTTGGCTCATCCATCATCAAAAGGGTATGCTTATGATCAAACCCAATATCTATAAGGGTTTTGGCGAGTGCTACCCTTTTCCTTTGTCCGCCACTTAAATCACTAACAGGCTGGGTAAGGTGGTGTACATTCAGTTTGGTGAGGATCTGCTTTACCTTAACTTCAAATTCCCAGGCATTCAGGTCGTCCATTTTACCAAATAATTCTACTAATGCTTCGCCATCTTCACTTTCACTGGCCAGTTCATATTCCCTGATCAGGTTCAGCACCGGATGGTTTACATGAAAGATATTTTCAGAAACCGTTTTCGTTTCATCAAAGTGGGGGTCTTGCTCAAAAAGTGCCACCGTAACATCCTTATGGATAAACAGTTTGCCTTCATCGGTTTTCTCATCCCCATTTAAAATCCTTAGCAGTGTTGATTTACCCACTCCATTGCGTGCGATCAGGGCAATTTTGTCGCCCTCATTTATATGAAAGGAAATATTCCGGAACAGCGGATTTATACCATAACTCTTTGTCAAACCTTCGGCAGATACATAATGCATAGCGCAAAACTAAGGTAAAGGCGTTTGCTTTCATACCTTGTTAGGGTTAATCTATCATGGTTTCTTAGGCAGGAAACGGTAAGGAACTCTTCAAAAAAGAACCTATTAGCTTTTTTCGTGTTTTATTTTCAAGTACTTTCGTAGCCGAAATGAAAAAGATCGAACTGGAAATAGTGGCCCTTTCTCACAGCATTACCCAAACACATTCTTATGCGGTTGTTTTGGGTGAAATGAATGGTTTAAGAAGACTGCCCATTGTTATTGGCGGTTTTGAAGCACAAGCCATAGCGGTTGCATTAGAACATATGCAACCCAGCAGACCTTTGACCCATGATTTGATGAAAAATTTTATGAATGCCTTTAATGTGGCGCTTCAGGAAATTATTATCAGTGATTTACAGGAAGGCATTTTTTATTCAAAACTGGTTTGTTTTACAGAAAATGATACGGTTGAAATTGACAGCAGAACCAGTGATGCATTGGCTTTGGCAGTAAGATTCGGATGTCCCATATTTACCTATGAACATATTTTGGAAAATGCAGGAATCCTGATGGATGAAAGTGGTTCCAAGAAACCCAAAGGCGAAGCAGTAGGTATAGAAGAAACAGGCAGTGGCCGAGATGATCTTAGCAAAATGTCTGTTGAAGCGTTACAAACCTTACTGAATGATGTACTGGAACATGAAGATTATATTCGTGCCATTTCTATTAGAGACGAAATCAATAAGCGAAAATAGTATAGTGTTAGCATAGAGAAATAGCTCATTTCCGAATAGCCTCAATCCCAAATGGTCAGCTTTCCCAATTGTAAAATCAACCTAGGCCTAAACGTTACTAATAAGAGATCCGATGGCTACCATTCCATAGAAACATTGTTTTATCCTGTTGCCTGGGAAGATGCGCTGGAAATAATCAGAACAGACAATACAGAAAGCACATCCTATGTAAGCTTTACCAATAGCGGCATTCCGGTTGCCGGAGACCCATCCGATAATCTTTGTGTAAAAGCCTATCAGCTACTGAAAAAAGATTTCCCACAATTGCCTGCAGTAAACATTCACCTGCATAAAGTAATACCTATGGGCGCAGGATTAGGTGGTGGTAGTGCCGATGGCAGTTTTACTTTAAAAATGCTGGCGCATCTATTTTCATTAGAAATATCTGAAGAAAAACTTGTGGACTATGCACTTTCTTTAGGAAGTGATTGTCCTTTTTTCATTTTGAATAAACCAGTATTCGCCGAAGGCAGGGGTGAGAAAATGACAATGATCCCATTTGATCTTTCTTCCTATGATATGGTTATTATTCATCCCGGCATTCATGTACCCACTTCAGAAGCTTTCCGAGGCGTAGTGCCAAAAGAGCCTGAACAATCTATAAAAGAAATCATCCAACTTCCCATAAAGGAATGGAAAGGACAGTTGGTGAACGATTTTACCCCATCCGTTTTTGCAAAATATCCCGCTATAGCCGATATAGAGGCTGCACTTTACCAAAGTGGTGCTTTGTACGCTTCCTTATCCGGAAGTGGCAGTGCTGTTTATGGCATATTTGAAAAAAAGAGCAAGAGAAACTTTTCCTTTCCCAAAAATTATGCTGTTTATCAGTCAAGTTAAACAAAGCCAGTAATTATTATAGATAATTTTCAATAAAATAGCTTTTTTATTGAAAATCATCTACCTATCTGTAAAAATATTCCACTATTGATTTGATAAAATCGCTTTTTTTACATATTTTTCCAAAACGATTGCCTGCCATTTCTTTATTTCCTGACCATTAATTCGATTCTGCATGCTTGTTTCACAACAACGCGAGGGCTTGTATGACCCATCATTTGAACACGACGCCTGTGGTATTGGTTTCGTAGCAAATATCAAGGGCAATAAATCTCACCAACATATCACCGATGCATTAACGGTATTGGAGAATATGGAACACAGGGGTGCCTGTGGTTGCGAAGTTAATACCGGCGATGGTGCCGGTATCATGTTGCAAATACCCCACGAATTCTTTTTTGATGAGTGTTTAAAATTGGGTATTCACCTGCCTACCTGTGGAAAATATGGCATAGGTGTAGTTTTTTTCCCAAAAGAGATCAGGCTAAGGGAAGAATGTCGTGAAATTTTTAACAGGGCTGCTGAAAAACTAGGTCTGGAAATCCTTGCCTACCGCAAGGTTCCTGTAAATAAGGAAGGCATTGGTCATACCGCATTATCAGTAGAGCCATGTATGGAACATGTGATCGTAAAATGTCCAGATACCATCACACAACCAGAAGAATTTGAAAGAAAATTATTTGTTCTTCGCAATTACGCTGTTCACACCATACGCAATACCGTTAAACAGGATGAGATTGGTTTCTACATTGCATCCTTATCTTATAAAACGATTATCTATAAAGGACAACTTACCTCTATGCAGGTAAGAGGTTATTTTCCTGACCTTAGTGATAAGCGTGTTGTATCTGCTTTTGGCTTGGTACATTCCAGGTTTGCTACCAATACTTTCCCATCCTGGAAGCTGGCACAACCATTCAGGTATATCGCACACAATGGCGAAATCAATACTTTACAAGGCAATTTAAACTGGCTTATTACCAGTGAAAAAGGTTTTACTTCTCCTTATTTCTCCAAGGATGAAATGGAAATGTTATTACCTATTATCACTGCTGGTCAATCAGACTCTGCCTGTCTCGATAATATGATTGAGCTATTAACCTTAACAGGCAGATCCTTACCGCATGTAATGATGATGCTTATTCCGGAAGCATGGGATGGCAACGATCAAATGGACCCTGTTAAAAAAGCATTCTATGAATTTCATGCCTGCATGATGGAACCCTGGGATGGACCGGCTTCTATTTCCTTTACCGACGGAAAAATGATCGGGGCTACATTGGATAGAAATGGTCTTCGTCCATCACGTTATACCGTAACATATGACGACAGGGTGATCATGGCATCTGAAACAGGTGTATTACCCATTGACCCTGCCAATGTAAAAGAAAAAGGAAGATTGCAACCGGGCAAGATGTTTGTTGTGGATATGGAACAGGGAAGAATTATTTCAGATAATGAATTAAAACAAACGATTTGTTCGCAGAAACCTTATGGCGAATGGCTGAATAAATACAAGATCAGGTTAGAAGAATTACCTGAACCAAGGGTGATGTTTACACACCTGGAACATGACCAGGTTTTCAAATACCAAAAAGTTTTTGGTTATTCAACGGAAGATCTGGATACCATTATTGCTGCTATGTCTATCGATGGCAAAGAGCCAATTGGTTCTATGGGAACAGATATTCCACTCGCTATTTTAAGTGAACAACCCCAACACCTCAGCAGTTACTTTAAACAATTATTTGCACAGGTTACCAATCCGCCCATCGATCCTATACGGGAGAGAATGGTGATGTCGCTGGCAACATTTGCAGGAAGCAATGGCAATTTATTAGTTGAAGATCCACTGGCTTGTCATAGCGTAGCACTAAAACATCCAGTTTTAACCAACCATGAACTGGAAAAGATCAGAAGTATTGATACAGGGATTTTTCAAGCCAAAACATTACAAACCTATTTCCGGGCCAATGGTAAGCCGGGTGCTTTAAAAGCAGGCCTGGACAGGCTTTGCCGCTATGCGGTTGATGCTGTGGAAGATGGGTTTGAAGTAATTATTTTAACAGACAGGGCCATAGATTCTGACCATGCACCCATTCCTTCTTTGTTAGCAACAGCTGCCGTACACCACCACCTGATCAGAAAAGGTTATCGCGGGCAGGTAGGTATAATAGTAGAAGCAGGTGATGTTTGGGAAGTGCACCATTTTGCTTGTTTGCTGGGTTTTGGTGCAACTGCCATCAATCCTTATTTAGCCATTTCCAGTATAAGGGATATGAAGCTAACTGGGAAAATACAAACAGACCTGGATGTAGACCAACTTAAGAAAAATTATATTAAATCTGTGAATGATGGTTTACTGAAAGTGTTTTCTAAAATGGGTATTTCAACACTGCAATCTTACCAGGGAGCACAAATATTTGAGATCATTGGTTTGAACAAAACAGTAGTGGATCAGTATTTTACCGGCGCCACTTCACGGATCCAGGGTATGGGCCTTGATGAAATAGCCAAAGAGATCTTAGCCAAACACTATTTCGCTTTTAGCAAAAAAGATATTCCTGTTGACAGACTTCCGGTGGGTGGAATTTACCAGTGGAAAAGAAAAGGAGAATATCATTTATTCAATCCGCAAACCATTCATCTTTTGCAGCATGCAACAAAAATGAATGATTATGCCACATTTAAAAAATATTCAAAACTGGTAAATGACCAGGCAGAAAAAGCCTGCACATTGCGCAGCCAGTTTCGATTCAAACATAACAGGCCTTCCATAAAAATAGAAGAGGTAGAATCTGCAGAAAATATTTACAAAAGGTTTGCAACCGGGGCTATGTCATTCGGTTCCATATCCTGGGAAGCCCATACCACATTGGCTATCGCGATGAACAGGTTAGGTGGCAAGAGCAATACCGGAGAAGGTGGAGAAGATGAAATACGTTACGAGAAATTACCCAATGGCGATTCTATGCGCTCGGCTATCAAACAAGTGGCTTCAGCCAGATTTGGTGTAACCAGTTTTTATTTAACAGAAGCTGATGAGCTGCAGATAAAGATGGCCCAGGGAGCCAAACCGGGTGAGGGCGGACAATTACCCGGGTATAAAGTTGATGACTGGATTGGCCGCACCAGACATGCCACACCGGGTGTTGGATTAATTTCTCCCCCACCGCATCATGACATTTATTCCATTGAAGATCTGGCACAGCTCATCTTTGATCTAAAGAATGCCAATAGGGCAGCAAGGATCAATGTGAAGCTCGTTTCCAAAGCGGGCGTTGGCACTATTGCAGCAGGTGTGGCAAAAGCAAAAGCAGATGTGGTGTTGATAGCCGGATTTGATGGAGGCACTGGCGCATCGCCTATCAGTTCTATCAAACATGCAGGATTACCCTGGGAACTTGGGTTAGCAGAAACACACCAAACCCTGGTGAAAAATAAATTAAGAAGCCGGGTAACTGTGCAGGCAGACGGACAAATGAAAACTGGTCGCGATATAGCCATAGCTGCATTATTGGGTGCGGAAGAATGGGGCATAGCAACCGCTGCATTGATTGTAGAAGGATGCATCATGATGCGTAAATGCCATATGAATACCTGTCCGGTGGGCGTTGCCACGCAAGACCCCGAATTGCGTAAAAGATTCCATGGCGATCCTGATCACGTGGTGAATTTTTTCCATTTTATTACGGAAGAATTAAGAGAGATCATGGCGGAATTGGGTTACAAAACAGTGAATGAAATGATTGGTCAGGTAGATTCTTTAGAAATGCGGGATGATATCACCCATTGGAAATATAAAACACTGGACCTTTCGGCCATACTTTACAAAGAGCCGGAATCCTTGTACACCGGGCTTTACAAACAGGAAGAACAGGATCATGGTATGAGTGATGTATTGGATTGGCAGTTATTAAAAGCAGCAGAACCAGCCATTGCTAAGCAACAAAGGATAACTGCATCATTCCCGATAAAAAATACAGACAGAACAGCGGGTACCATTTTATCGAATGAGATCACTAAAATCTATAAAGCCGCAGGATTACCAGAAGACACGATTCATTTCAATTTTACAGGCACTGCCGGACAAAGCTTTGGGGCATTCAACACAAAAGGTGTTACACTGGAACTGGAAGGTGATGCAAATGATTATTTTGGTAAAGGATTGAGTGGCGCAAAACTTATTGTGTATCCTTCAAAGGAAGCGAGTTTTATTGCAGAAGAAAATAGCATCATTGGTAATGTGGCATTTTATGGTGCTACAGCGGGTGAAGCTTATATCAGGGGGAAAGCCGGCGAAAGATTTGCCGTGCGCAATTCCGGCGCTAATGTAGTGGTAGAAGGTGTTGGCGACCATGGGTGCGAATATATGACGGGTGGCATAGCGATAATAATTGGTGGCATTGGTAGAAATTTTGCTGCCGGCATGAGTGGTGGTATTGCTTATGTATATGATGTAAATGGTGCTTTAGCAGAATTATGTAACAAAGAAATGGTAGACCTTGACCCAGTTGATCAGGACGATGCAATATTGCTGCAGAATATGATTGGCAAACATTATGCCTATACGGGAAGTAGTGTGGCAAAATTTGTATTGGATGATTTTGAGAATCAGCAGAAAAATTTCGTCAAAGTATTTCCAAAAGATTTCAAAAAAGCACTTAGGGATAGAAGTGAAAAGTTTAAAGTTAATAGTTAATAGTGAAAAAGAAGTAAACCAATAAACCAAAACATCGCAAACCATTACCATGGGTAAACCAACAGGTTTTATAGAATTTACCAGAGAGTTGCCTTCTAAAAGAAAGGTTGGTGAACGCTTGCAGGACTACAAAGAGTTTGTAGAAAGGTTCCCCGAAGAAAAACTCAACCAGCAGTCTGCGAGATGCATGAATTGCGGCGTCCCCTTTTGCCATAACGGTTGTCCTTTGGGTAATATCATTCCCGAATTTAATGATGCCGTGTACCGTAAAAGTTGGGAGGAAGCGTATGAGATCTTAAGTGTTACCAATAATTTTCCAGAGTTTACCGGACGTATTTGTCCCGCCCCCTGCGAGAGTGCCTGTGTATTAGGCATCAATCAACCTCCTGTTGCTATTGAAGAAATTGAGAAGCACATCATAGAAACCGCCTTTGAAAAAGGCTATGTAAAACCCAGAAAACCCAATCTTCGTTCCGGGAAAAAAGTTGCCGTTATTGGTTCTGGTCCGGCCGGATTAGCCGTAGCCGCTCAATTAAATTATGCCGGGCATCAAGTAACTGTTTATGAAAGAGACGACACCGCTGGCGGGTTACTACGTTATGGCATTCCTGATTTTAAATTGGAAAAATGGGTGGTTCAAAGAAGGGTTTCTTTAATGGAAGAAGAAGGCGTTGTATTTAAATTCAATGCACATGTAGGTTTAGATACCAGTATCAATGACCTGTTAAGGGAAAGCCATGCAGTTGTATTGGCAGGTGGTTCTACCATACCAAGAAACCTCAATATTCCAGGTAGAGAATTGAATGGGGTGCATTTTGCGATGGACTTTTTAAAACAACAAAATAAAAGAGTAAGCGAATTAGCTGTTGCAGGTAGTCCGATATTAGCCAAAGCCAAAAACGTTGTGGTGATTGGCGGTGGAGATACGGGCAGTGACTGTGTGGGTACTTCAAATCGCCAATTGGCAGCATCCGTTACGCAGTTTGAATTAATGCCCAAACCCCCGGAAAACAGAAATCTTTCCATGCCCTGGCCTACCTACCCAATGACCTTAAAAACTACTTCTTCACATGAGGAAGGTGCCGACAGGCATTGGGCAATTGCAACAAAAGCCTTTTTAGGTAATGAAGAAGGAAACCTAAGGGCTTTAAAAATTGTGGACCTGGAATGGAAAACGGGGGCAAATGGCAGTCCTGCCTCTTTTGTAGAAAAAGAAGGTTCAGAAAGAGAAATTCCCTGTGAATTAGCTTTATTGGCAATGGGTTTTGTGCATCCACAGCATGATGGGCTGATTAAACAGTTAGATCTGGAACTGGATGAAAGGGGTAATATAAAAGCTACAGAACAAGCTTTTCAAACCAATATTCCCAAAATATTTGTGGCAGGAGATATGAGAAGAGGACAATCCTTGGTTGTTTGGGCCATTAGTGAAGGAAGGGAATGTGCGCGACAAGTTGACCAATATCTAATGGGCAGTTCAGTTTTGGAATCAAAAGATAAAAGTTACCTGATTAGTCAATAATCAAAGAATTGTATAATTATTGAAAATTATTTCAATGATTATAGTAAATGCCAATTAAATATTTAATCAAATGATTGATTATTTAATTGGCATTTTTTATACAAATACATATTATAATAAATTAAATGTTTATAATTATTACCTATTTATTTGTTTTTATTAGTATTTTAGCAAAATATTATATTATTATATTAAAATTTAATACTTTATCAGCTTATGTCAAAATCAATTGTAAAGCAGTACGCCCCCTTTATTGTTTTGATCGCAGTTGCGATTGGTGCCTTATTCATTCCTTCCCTACCCAATTTTGATGATGGAGGAAAATACAGTGCCGCAGATATAGGTTGGATCCTGGTAGCAACTGCCCTGGTT
>CALRUV010000139.1:0-9853 GCA_943371455.1 Chitinophaga pinensis
GGAGTCTGGAGTTAAAAGTCAAACGAAGAGCTCTAATACTATTAATTTCTAACTCCAGACTCCAAACTCCTAATTCCTAACAGGTCTTCCACTCTTCAACACACTCTGTATTCTTTCTAAGGTTTTCTTTTCACCGCACAAACTTAAGAAGGCTTCTCTTTCCAGATCCAAAAGGTATTGTTCGCTCACGAGGCTTTGTTCACTCAGGTCGCCACCACACATAACATATGCCAGCTTGCGCGCTACCAGTGCATCGTGGTCGGTTGCATAGCCACCGCGCCACATACCATTGATGCCTGCGAGCATCGCGCCCAGTCCTTGGCGTCCCATCACTTTTACATCCTTACGTGGTTGCGGCATGGCATAACCCTGGTCTGATAATTCTATCACAGATTTTTTTGCTTCGGCTATTCTTCTGCCAATATTCATCACTACTTCATCCTGTCCTTTTCTGAGGATACCCATATCAAATGCTTCTTGTGCAGAGGTTGCCACTTTAGCGGTAGCAATGGCAAAAAAGCGATTCTTGAGGGTAACAGTTTCCGGTTCGTCCTCATGAAGATCATCTCCTGCACGTAAGGCAAATTCTTTGGTACCACCGCCACCGGGAATTAGACCTACGCCTAGTTCTACCAAACCGATATATGTTTCTGCTGCTGCACAAATTTTATCAGCATGTAAATTCATTTCGCAACCGCCACCGAGGGTTAAGCCATGTGGAGCCGTAACAACGGGAACGGAAGAATACCTGATACGCATTATACTATTCTGGAACATACGGATGGCCATATCCAGTTCATCATATTCCTGCTCAATGGCCAGCATAAAGATCATACCTACATTAGCACCTGCACTAAAATTGGCACTTTCATTGGCTATTACCAGTCCTTTAAATTTTTCTTCCGCAACCGAAATGGCTTTGTTCAAACCTTCTAAAACCTCACCGCCAATACTGTTCATTTTAGTACTCCATTCAAAACCGGCAACACCGTCTCCTATATCATATAATTTGCAGGCACTGTTTTTCCAAACCAATTTATCGGAATGGTTATTTAAAATGAGGAATGCATCTCCGCCGGGTAAAGCCTTATAAGATTTTGTAGGCAGATCATAATACATGCGCTTGCCTGCTTCTACTTTATAAAAACTTTTTGCGCCAGAAGCCAGCATATCATCCACCCATGGGGCAACCTGGTATCCAGCGGCCTTCATTCCCTCTACTGTTTTTGCAACACCTACTACATCCCAGCTTTCAAAAGCGCCAATTTCCCAACCAAAGCCGGCCATCATGGCATCATCTAACCTGTAAATTTCATCACTGATTTCCGGAATACGATGCGAGATATAGGAGAAAAGAGAATAATGAAATAACTGGTAAAATTGACCAGCTTTATCTGTTGCAGCTCCCAGCATTTTGATGCGCTGTTTTAAATCATCCACAGGTTTTGCTGCTTCCAGGCTACCAAATTTTGGTTTCACCCTGGCACCATATTCCATGGTTTGTAAATTCAGCGTAAGAATTTCTTTGCCTGTTGCTGATTTTGTTTTTTTGAAAAAACCCTGTCCGGTTTTATCTCCCAGCCAATTATTAGCAACTATTTTATCCAGCCAGTCAGGAATGGTAAAAATAGTTTTGGCTTCGTCATCAGGGCAATTATCCGCAACGCCTTTGGCTACTTTTACCAAAGTGTCAATACCTACCACATCTGCTGTTCTGAATGTTGCTGATTTTGGTCTGCCAATGATGGGTCCGGTTAAAGCATCCACTTCGTCTATGCTCAAGCCCAACTTATCCATGATATGAAAAATACTCATGATGCTGAAAACGCCGATACGATTGGCTATAAAAGCTGGTGTGTCTTTACATAGTACGGTGGTCTTACCCAAAAATAAATCGCCATATTCCATCAGGAAGCTGATGAACTCAGGATCAGTATGCGGTGTAGGAATGATTTCCAGTAAACGCAGGTAACGGGGTGGATTAAAAAAGTGTGTACCACAGAAATGTTTTTTAAAATCTTCACTTCTGCCCTCGGCCATCATATGAATAGGAATGCCAGATGTATTGGAGCTTACCAGGGTTCCTGGCTTACGAAATTTTTCTACTTTTTCATAGATCATTTGTTTGATATCCAAACGCTCTACCACTACTTCAATGATCCAATCACATCCTGCAATATCTTTTAATTGGTCGTCGAAATTACCGGTGGTGATTCTTTTAACTACCTCTTTTGTAAAAACAGGGGAGGGGTTGCTTTTGATGGCAGCCTGCAATGCATCGTTCACCAATTTATTTCTTTCAGAAGGCTTGGTGCTTTCTTCTGCGCCTTTTGGTACCATGTCTAATAATAAAACCTGCACACCAATACCTGCAAAATGACAGGCAATGCGTGAACCCATTACACCACTACCCAAAACAGCAACTTTCCTGATTGATCTTTTCATACAAGGTTAACTTTTGGTAAAATTAGTTAGTTATGCAACTAATTGTATCGAAGGTAGGATAAAAAATAGTTGCAGATAATAAGCACTCAAAAGTTTTTTGTTTGATAAAAATGGATAGAAATTAAGAAGGCATCAACAAAATGGCTAAATACATGAGATACGGTATCCTAACTCTCTGAACTAGTCAAAGAGCCGCGGGATATGGGTTTCATGGGTTTCTCTGAAATCAGTTTTCAGAGGTAACCCCTTCCCTGTAAACCTTATAAAGGCATACCAGGAAGACAATTAAAGTAGCAACTATTAACATATAGGGGGATATGATTACTCTAATTTATATATAATTTCAATGTGGTAACGTTAAATTAACATATCATTTACCAAGATATGTGGAAAGTTTTTTAAAGATTAAAATGAGATTAGAAAATTGCTGATTTTGTTGGGATTGGGTTCAGTGATAATTCTTTTGCTTGCAACCTGCTTTTATTGGAAGAAGAGTGGGTGTATTTACATCAAATGGTAATTATTACCGCTGTTTCAGCTTATTGACCATTCAAAAATATCCCGGCCAAGTTGACCTGCTTTCTGTTATTTTTGTTACACATGAAGATCGATAGCAATATGGTTGATAACCTGGCACATTTGGCCAGGCTCAGGTTTGATGAAGACCAAAAGGAATCTATTCGAACGGATCTGGAAAAAATGGTTGCTTTTGTGGAACAATTGCAAACTATAGATACCGAGGGCATTGAACCTTTATTACACATCAGTGGTGCCGCCAATATTTTGAGAGAGGATGAAATAAAAGGCTCTGTTACAAAAGAGGAAGCCCTTTTGAATTCACCCATTGCAGATACTAACTTTTTCAAAGTGCCGAAAGTGATCAGAAAATAATGATTTGTTTTAACATCTAACCAACCCGAATTATGAGCGACGCAATAATATGTTTAGAAGATATTCAGAAAAGTTATTTCATGGGTAACCAGGCGATACCTGTTCTGAAAGGGATTAATTTGGAAATCTTCAAAAATGAATATGTTGCACTGATGGGACCTTCCGGTAGCGGAAAAAGTACCCTGATGAATATTTTGGGTTGCCTGGATTCTCCCACTGGTGGTAACTATATCCTCAATAGGCAGGATGTAAGCAAGATGGCTGACGATGAGCTGGCAGAAGTGAGAAACAAAGAGATTGGCTTCGTTTTTCAGCAATTTAATCTTCTGCCCAGGTTATCAGCAGCTGAAAATGTTGCATTGCCGCTGATCTATGCGGGTATTAAAAAGAAGGAACGTATAGAACGTGCCATGGAAGCTTTAAAGAAAGTAGGTCTGGCAGATAGAAGTCACCACAAATCAAATGAGCTAAGCGGCGGTCAAATTCAACGTGTGGCCATTGCACGTGCATTGGTCAATAACCCATCCATCTTACTCGCAGATGAACCTACGGGTAACCTCGATTCAAAAACATCAGTAGAAGTAATGGAAATTTTCGGCAAGATCCGGGATGCTGGTAATACAGTAGTATTGGTTACGCATGAAGAGGATATTGCACATTATGCGCACCGGGTTGTAAGATTGAGAGATGGTTTGGTTGAAAGTGATAATATGCGCGAGGTTTCTACTATTTACCATTGAGCCTATTCTTTTATTTGACCCCCTTATATGGCAGCTTTAAGATAATAGAGGGTCCCCATTTTTTTTAAATGAACTATTCTGCTTTAGGTTTGTTGTTTAACATTCCTGTGCGTTTTCGCATTTACAGGATAATCCTATTTATCTTTATTTGATCAAAGTTTATCATGTCTCAAAAAATTTATACTAAAACTGGCGACCTCGGCAAAACTTCCTTAATTGGTGGTACCAAAGTGCCTAAGAGCCATATCAGGATTGATTCTTACGGCACAGTGGATGAGCTTAATTCATATATAGGGTTACTAGGTGATCAAATTTCAGATCAACACAGCAGAATTGTTTTGAAAGAAGTGCAGGACAGACTTTTTACCATTGGGTCTTCTCTGGCATGTGATCCTGAAAAAGAACCCCTTATGAAGATCCCGGATTTAAAGGAGTCTGATATCCTATTTCTTGAAAAAGAAATTGATGCTATGAACCATGTATTGCCGGATATGAAATTCTTTGTTTTACCCGGTGGACATGTGGTAGTCTCCACTTCACACGTGGTTAGGTGTATCTGTAGAAGAGCCGAAAGATGCTGTGTGAATATGCAGGAGCATGAGATGTTTGTTGAACCCCTTGTCATTAAATACCTGAACAGGCTAAGTGACTACTTATTTGTTCTTTCAAGGTATATGGGTCATCTATTACAAGTACAGGAAATTGCCTGGAAACCAAGAATGGCATAAGCTTCAAATGATGAAGATCAGTTAATGATTTTACCGTCTTTCATGTGTAATATCCGGTCGCTCATAGAGGCGAGTTCCTCGTTGTGCGTAACAATCAAAAATGTTTGCTGAAAATCTTTGCGTAATTGTAAGAAAAGATCGTGTAGTTCTCTAGCATGAATGCTATCCAGGTTGCCGGTGGGTTCATCTGCAAAAACTATAGCTGGCTGGTTAATTAGTGCCCTGGCAACTGCCACCCTTTGTTGCTCACCCCCGGAAAGTTCCTGAGGTTTATGGTTTGCCCTGTCTGCGAGGCCTAAAGTTGTTAACAAATTCAAAGCTTCTTCCATCACTGCCTTTTTCTTCTTTCCGGCAATCCATCCCGGGATACAAACATTTTCAATGGCAGAAAATTCTGGTAAAAGATGATGGAATTGAAAAACAAAGCCAATATGCCTGTTTCTGAAGGCTGCCAGCTTTTTACCGGAAAACTGGTCGATTTGCGCTCCATTAAGCGATATTTGGCCCTGATTTGCCCTATCCAGGGTGCCAAGTATGTGTAAAAGCGTGCTTTTACCTGCTCCTGAAGAACCAATAATACTTACGATCTCTCCTTTTTCTATACTGATATCTACACCTTTCAGTACGGCCAGGCTGCCATAATTCTTTGTTAGCTGTTCCGCTTTAAGCATTTCCAAGGCAATATTTTAGGTACAAACCTACAACAGTGACCGGCTTATCTGTCAATTTTTAAACATTTCTTTGCGAAAGAAGAAAACTCCGGTTTGGTGGTTTCGTTTATACGGCTACATTTGCAAAAAATTAAAAGGTAAATTATGTTCTGGACATTAGAATTAGCAAGTTACCTGGAAGAAGCACCCTGGCCCGCATCAAAGGACGAATTGATTGATTATTCTATCCGAAGTGGTGCTCCGCTGGAAGTTGTAGAAAATCTTCAGGAACTGGACGACGAAGGTGAAGTGTATGAGAGCATTGAAGACATCTGGCCTGATTATCCGAGTCAGGAGGATTTCATGTTTAATGAAGACGAATATTAACACTGTTCTTCCGTCACATTATTGGGAGAGTAATATCATTTATAAAAATGCCATTCAATTTTATTTGAATGGCATTTTTTAATGGCGTTATTAAGCAACTACTGTTTCTTAAATATTTGCTTGAAATAAAGAAGTACCAGCGTTAAAAATAATACAATGAGGTTGGCAGAAATAACCGGACCGCTATTGATGGCAAATCCATACACCAGCCATACCAGGGTACTGGTAACCACTATCAGGATCATCCAGATACTCAGATCACCCACACTTTTTGATTGCCAGGATTTATATACCTGTGGTATAAAAGTAATAGAGGTTAAAAAAGATCCGAAGTAACCTATATACTCAACCATATTGGCAGGTATCTCAAATAATAATGTTGTAAGGGCCATATAAATTTTTGTTTAATGATAAAGGTATTATGCTCCAGCCATAACATTTATTAAGTTTATGCTAATGCGAAACATTCGCTTTTTATTCACCAATCCCTAATCTGCGCATGACATCATCACTTACACCTGTAGAAACATAACCGCCATCATGGTACAGGTTTTGCATGGTTACCATACGTGTAAGGTCTGAGAAAAGCGTGATGCAATAATTGGCGCAATCTTCAGCTGAAGCATTTCCTAAAGGGGCTATTGCCTGTGCATAATCAAAGAAATCGCCAAAGCCTTTGATACCAGTACCCGCCGTTGTTTTGGTAGGAGATTGAGATACGGTGTTGATCCTTACTTTTTTCTCCAGGCCATAATGGTAACCAAAGCTACGGGCAATCGATTCCAGCATCGCTTTGATATCGGCCATATCCGTATAAAAGGGGAAAGTACGCTGGGCGGCCATATAAGTAAGTGCCACTACACTTCCCCATTCATTGATGGCATCCAGCTTTTTTGCAACGGCCAGCATTTTATGAAATGACATGGCAGATACGTCAATGCCCTTCATGAAATAATCGTAGTTAGATTCTGTATAAGGGATCTTTTTTCGGATATTAACACTCATACCAATAGAGTGTAAAACAAAATCAATTTTACCACCCAATATTTCCTGCGATTCAGTAAATAAAACGGTAAGTTCTTCCACGCTGGTAGCATCTGCCGGAATAATTTGGGAACCAGTTTTTTCTGCCAGTTTTTTTATTTCTCCCATACGCATGGCGATGGGTGCATTGGTTAAAACAAAGCTGGCACCTTCTTCGTGTGCTTTTTCTGCAACTTTCCAGGCTATGGAGTTTTCATCCAATGCTCCGGTAATGATTCCGCGCTTTCCTTTTAATAAGTTATATGACATAGCTAGTGGTTTGTGGTTTGTAGTTTGGGGTATTCAGTTTTATAATTATCCCCAAACATAAAGATTAAGTTTTAAATGATGAATTTGCTCTCAATTCTCTGCACATTAATTCATGATCATTTCACGGGCATTTTCCAGGGCAGCGGCTGTAGGCTTTTCGCCACTAAGCATTCGGGCAATGGCAGTAATGCGTTCTTCCTGGTTCAAAAGGCGAATATTTGTTTTCACCGCATCATTTTTAATTTCCTTGAAAACAAAAAAATGTGCATCTGCTTTTCCTGCTATTTGTGGCTGGTGGGTTATGCAGATGATCTGGCGGCTGTTTGTGAGGTCTTTCATGATATTGCCTACCTGTTTGGCAGCTTCGCCAGAAATACCGGTATCTATCTCATCAAAGATCATCGTTGGCAAATCGATAGATTGAGCTACCAGTGATTTTATGCATAGCATCAGTCTGCTCAATTCACCACCACTGGCTACTTTGGCTATTGGTTCAAAATGATTATCGTTGCCTGTTTTACCTGCTGGCACATTGGCATTAAACAAAAAATTTATAGCATCTTTTCCTGTAGCAGAAAGCTTATCTTCTTTCAGCTGCACTTTCAAGCGCGCATTCGGCATGCCCACTTGTTTGAGTAAGCTATTCACTTGTTCTTCCAGAGGATTAACCTGCTGATGTCTGGCAATGGATATTGAGTCTGCCAGCATTTTTGCATCTGCTAAAAGAGCAACTAGTTCTTTTTCTTTTAGGGCGATCTGGTCATCTATCTGCAAAACTGCCTCTAGCTTTTCTTCTAATTGATGCATAATGGTCAGTAACTGATTTGTATCCTGAACAGCATGTTTCTTTAACAGTTTATAACCATCCATTAATCGCTGGTTGATCCATTCTATTCGCTGTGCGTCAAAGTTTACCGATTGGTTGATATTATCTATTTCTGTAGCAATATCCTGCACTTCTATTTGGGCACTTTGCAATCTGTTTATGACAGATTGCAATCCCTGGTGTAGGGAGGAATAGCTTTGTAATTGATGTACTAATTGCTTCAGGCTAACTACGATGGGTTGTTCACTTTCTGCCAGACTATAATACACGGTGGTAAGCGTGTTTTTTATGCCTTCTGCATTATTCAGCAATTTTAATTCATTCGTTAAGTCTTCCAGTTCGTTCTCTTTAAGCCCTAGTTCATTAAGTTCATCAAAAAGAAATCGGTTATAGTCCAGCTCCTTATGAAAGGCTGTTTTCTGTAGCTGTAAATCTGCCAGTTCTTTACCAGCCAATAGCCAGGCTTGGTATTTTTTTTGGTAAACCTTTAAGTTCGATTCGTTATTTGCCAATGCATCCAGTACTTCCTGCTGAAATTCGCTATCACCCAGTTCCAGTGAATCAAACTGCTGGTGAAGATCTACCAGCATAGAAGCCACTGTTCTCAGCTGTTGCAATGTTGCGGGGGTGTCATTGATAAAAGCCCTTGATTTTCCATTAATGGCAATCTCTCTTCTGATCACCAATTCATTTTCAATATCCAGTTCCTGCATCTGTAAATAATCAATCACGGCTTTTTTTCCATTCACCAAAAAGCATCCTTCTATAAAACATTTCTTCTGTTGGTTAACCAGAACAGTACTATCTGCTCTTTCGCCTAAAATCAGGCTCAGCGCACCCATCAGAATACTTTTACCAGCACCCGTTTCTCCTGTGATGATATTCAGCTTTGTCGAGAATTCGATCTCGATCTCATCAATGATGGCATAGTTCTGTATGGTCAATTTTTTTAACATAGAACCGAATTAAATAGGGGCATGTAACTGTTTGAGGTAAAATTAAGTGTTAAGTTAGATAAGAAGGGGGCAACGAAAAAATACCTGTTATTTATATACTTTATTGTCAAATTTTATGTGGGTTATTACAATTGGTTATTGACCTTTGCATCTAGCAATACCTGATTTGGCTCTTTGATCCAGCGAGTCTTTGTAATCATGGTCACCCATATCCAAACATTTTTGGTAATAAGTAATGGCCAGTGCTTTCTGACCTTTTTTCTCATATAGCTGCCCAATTTGTATAGCTGCCCTTGCCGCATAATGCTCATTTCTGAATTCGCCCTTTTTTATGGCAATATGGTATGATCTGATGGCTTCTTCTTCCCTACCGAGATCATCATAAATTCTCCCAACCCTGTAAGCGAATTCCAATTTTTCCTCCTCTTTGCCGAAATCGTTTTCTGACTTGCCATGTAAGAGTGCTGCCGCATCGCTCGAATAGCCGCCATCGTTCAACAATCGGGCTTTTAATAAAAGCACATGGGGCCATTTGCCCGATTTTGCGTCTTTTAAAGCTTGCTTATCTGCATCGGCATTGGTGGCTCCTCTGGTTAGAATTTGCGCCCTTACTTCTTCTGCTTTTGCAAGATTTCCCTGCAAATAATAACACCAGCTTAGTTTCTGGTAGGCATCTTTTACATAAAATTTACCCTTAAAATTCTGTAAGAAGCTTTCCAGGTTTTCTATGGCAGGTTTGGTTTCTGCATGGTATAATTTGGTAAAGCCCAGTTCAAAATTCCAGATCTCCGTTGAAAGGTATTCAGGAGAATTGTTTCTATGAATGATGAGGTTTTGTGCATAAGCGGATTGCTTATTATTGATGGCCAGGTTTGCAGCCATAAATATATGCAGGTGATTATTTACCAGATCCAGTTTTCTTTCCCGGGTAAATTCA
>CALRUV010000140.1:0-9782 GCA_943371455.1 Chitinophaga pinensis
CTTTTATTAAGGTAAATCCGGAACTGCTTTTATTGAAATAGGATGATTAGCAGAAAAAGAAACTTTCTTACTATTCGCAATTAAACATTAAAACGAAAATGCATCACATCACCATCATGCACGATGTATTCTTTTCCTTCAATTCTGAGTCGGCCATTTTCTCTGCAAGCCGCTTCACTGCCGTATTTCACAAAGTCATCATAGGCAATTACTTCTGCTTTGA
This sequence comes from Chitinophaga pinensis, assembly GCA_943371455.1. Classification (GTDB taxonomy): domain Bacteria; phylum Bacteroidota; class Bacteroidia; order Chitinophagales; family Chitinophagaceae; genus Sediminibacterium; species Sediminibacterium pinensis_J. Next base: position 224 of record CALRUV010000140.1, read on the forward strand.
TAAAGCCTTTTTCAAAATCTGTATGAATCACACTGGCTGCCTGTGGAGCTCTCCAGCCTTTGTGAATAGTCCATGCACGAACTTCTTGCACACCTGCGGTGAAATAAGTGTCCAGGTTTAATAATTTATAAGCAGATGTGATTAAACGGTTCAATGCAGGTTCTGCCATATGGTATTCTTCCATAAACATTTGCTTGTCTTCTGGTGCTTCCATTTCAGCGATCTGGGCTTCAATATTATTACACATCACAATTACCTGGGCACCTTCTTCTTTAGCAACAGCTTCCAGCAGGGCTGAATATTTGTTGCCAGTATGCATACTTGCTTCATCTACATTGGCAACATACAAAACCGGTTTATCGGTTAGCAGGAAAAGATCGGCAATCACAGATTTTTCTTCCTTGTCTAATCCAAGGGTATGAATATTTTTTCCTTGTTCCAGGTGCGTTTTACACCTGGTAAGAATTTCAAATTCCGCTTTGGCCTTTGTATCAGAACCCACTCTTGCCATTTTCTCAACCCTCGACCATTTTTTCTCAACACTATCCAGGTCTTTCAGTTGTAATTCTGTTTCAATGATCTCTTTATCACTAATGGGATTAATAGCACCTTCTTCACGCAAAACATTCTCGTCTTCAAAACAACGAACCACATGGATGATGGCATCAACTTCCCTGATATTGGCTAAGAACTTATTACCCAATCCTTCCCCTTTACTTGCACCACGCACCAGTCCGGCGATATCTACAATTTCCAATTGTGTGGGTACGATTCTATTGGGAATAACCAGCTCTGCTAATTTGTTCAGTCTTGTATCCGGAACATCCACCAGGCCTACATTTGGCTCAATGGTACAGAAACGGTAATTGCTGGCCTGAGCTTTTGCACTGATGCTCACAGCATTAAAAAGGGTTGATTTACCCACATTGGGTAGTCCTACGATGCCTGCTTGTAAAGCCATGAAAATTATAATTTAAGAGGCCGGGATGATGATAATGAACCAGGCAACAGGTTTCTAAGCACCATTTGTTGCGTCGCACACTTTAGCGTCCCTTCCTACGCTCATCAAAAATTTGAGCGGCAAATATAGCCTGAATTAAGGGAATCCACTCCATTTGCCTGCTTAAAACTATCTGTTTGATTTTAGTTTAAAAAGAGAGTTGCATACATTTTCAAATCCTCACATTTTCAAATTTTCAAATTTTCAAATTGATTCTTCAAAGCCAAATTCACTACATTCATACCCTAAACCTATTCTATGGCCCTGAACTATGTTTGGATCTTCTTTTTTGTGATCGGATTGATCATTGCTTTGATTAAACTGATCGTATTTCAGGATTATGAGATATTTAAAAAATTGGTGGAAGGCATTTTTGATGCATCTAAATCATCGGTAATGGATATAGGCCTGCCTCTGGCTGGGGTTATGATCTTTTTTATGGGATTGATGAATATTGGTGAAAAAGCTGGTGCGATCAATTTTATGGCCAGGCTATTGAATCCGTTTATGAAAAGGATCTTTCCGGAAGTGCCACCCAAACATCCGGCAATGGGACAAATGGTCATGAATTTTAGTGCCAATATTCTCGGTCTGGATAATGCCGCAACCCCCTTTGGTTTAAAAGCCATGAGCAGCTTACAGGAGTTGAATCCCAGCAAGGATGTAGCCAGCAATTCGCAGATCATGTTTCTGGTTTTGCATACCAGTGGGTTAACCTTGATACCGCTTTCTATTATTGCCTATAGGGCAAGTGCGGGTAGTATCAATCCAACAAGTGTTTTTGTGCCTTTGATGATCGCTACAACCATTGCCACCATTGCAAGTGTGGTGATCACAGGTATTTACCAAAAACTTCATTTCGACAGGGTTTTGCTTATTTGGATCACAGGTATTTTAGGAGGCATTTTTTTGTTTGCATGGTTTATCAACGGGCTTCCCTCGCAAAAAGATATCGCAACGCCTACTTTATTTACCAAAGAGACTTTCAGTAATGTATTGGGTAATGTGATCTTGTTTTTAATCATCTGCACATTTATCATTGGCGGATTTCTTAAAAAAATAGATGTGTTTGATGCTTTTATTGAAGGTGCCAAACAGGGTTGGGATGTGATCATTAAAGTAATTCCATATTTAGTTGGATTATTAGTGGCTATAAGGGTATTCAGGGATAGTGGGGCATTGGAAGCGATTATCAACGGCATCACCTGGTGTTTTAAAATACTGGGTTTTAGTGGTGAGTTTGTGCCTGCTTTACCGGTGGCTATCATGCGACCATTTAGTGGCGGTGGTGCAAGGGGGTTAATGCTGGATATTTTTAAAGTACATGGCCCCGATAGTTTTATCGGTAACCTGGCATCTACCTTTCAGGGAAGTGCGGATACCACTTTTTATATTGTGGCTTTGTATTTTGGTAGTGTTGGTATTAAAAGAGTAAGGTATGCTATTTGGGCCGGTATGTTGGCTGATCTCTTGGGAGTGATCGCTGCCATATTTATTGCTTATATATTCTTCAAATAAGTTTTGGAAAGATTAAAACTTTCCAAAACTTACATCAATAGTTCCCTTAGCTTTTTTACCCCTTCTGTTGCAGTGGATTCAATAGCAGTTACATTCAAATAACTGGGAAGTGATGGAATATGTTTGTCGATGATATAACGAGGAACATGTTTGGGTACATAATTAATCAACCCTGCGGCCGGATATACTTGTAAGGAAGTACCAATAATGACAAAAACATCTGCGTCTTCAACTATATAAACAGCTTTCTCTAATTTAGGAACCGGTTCCTCAAACCAAACTATAAAGGGCCTTAGCTGTCCACCATCAGGTGCAAGATCACCTACATGGATATCCCCTTGAATGTCAAAAGTTTTTTCTTCGTCCCACTCACTTCTCATTTTAAAAATCTCGCCATGCAGATGCAAAACATTTTTGCTGCCGGCTCTTTCATGCAGGTATCAATATTTTGAGTGATGATGCTTACGTCAAAATCGTTTTCCAGTTCTGCTAATCCAAGATGCGCCTGATTGGGTTTGGCATTGGCTACATCTTTTCGGCGGGCGTTGTAAAAAGCAAGAACGGTAGCTGGATCTTTAGCCCATCCGCCAGGCGTTGCCACTTTATAAACATCATGACCTTCCCATAAACCATCACTATCCCGAAAGGTTTTCAAACCACTTTCTGCGCTAATTCCGGCACCGGTTAATATGACCAGTTTCTTTTTTTGTATCATCATTTTGTTTCTGCCATTTCCAATACCATTTTCCATTCCGCTTCCTTAACTGTACCTACGGATAACCTACTCAATCGCACCAGGTCCATATCAACCAAACGCTTATCCAGTTTGATCTCTGCAAGACTTACCGCTTTTTTTAATTTCTTGAATGGCTTGAATTCTACCACCAGCCAGGCAGGGTTATCTGTGCTGGGATCCTGGTAAGATTCTTTCACCACTTGGGCAATGCCAACAATTTCCATTCCTTCATTACTATGGTACCAAAAAGCCAGGTCACCTTTCTTCATCGACCGTAAATTATTACGAGCTGCATAATTGCGTACGCCATCCCATATAGTATGTCCTTCGCTTACAAACTTATCCCAGCTATAAACAGAAGGTTCGGATTTGATCATCCAGTAGGACATGGGGGAGGAGTTAATAGTTAATAGTTAAAAGTTGAGATGATGGTTTTTGAAATGGGTTGAGTGGGTAATGATTATATCACTTTTTGGATAAAGAAATAATAGCTGTAAATGACTTTAGACTATTAACTATTAACTTTTAACTCTTCTTCATCTTTCCATCCACTTGCCAAAACATCAGCCAGGTGCAACATTTTTAGTCCGGAACCCTTGTGTTTATTGCATCCGTCGATATGCATCAAACAACTCATGTCTGTGCTTATTAAGTATTCCGCACCCGTAGCTGATGCATTGGTAATTTTCTGATCGCCCATAGCGATGCTGATAGGTTCAAATTTAACAGCAAAGGTTCCGCCAAATCCGCAACAGGTTTCCACATCATTCATCTCTACCAATTCTAACCCTTTTACCTTGCGCAATAATTGCCTGGGTTCTGTTTTTATTTTACACTCCCTTAATCCAGCGCAGCTATCATGGTAGGTTGCTTTTCCGGGAAAAGAAGCTCCTATATCATCCACTTTTATAATATTTACCAGGAACTCTGAGAACTCAAATATTCTTTCAGCAATTTTTTTAGCTAATGCAGCTTCAGGTGCATTTTCAAAAAGTTTGGTATAATAATTTCTAACGAATCCTACGCAACTGGCACTGGGTGCAACAATATAATCTGATCCAGAAAAATCCTGCAAAAACTTAGCACAAACCTCCTTCGATTCTCCCCAGAATCCAGCATTGAAAGCTGGTTGTCCGCAACAGGTTTGTTCTGCATTATAAGAAACCGTACAGCCAGCTTTTTCCAAAACCTTTACCATATTAAAACCAACTGTGGGGTAGAGTTGATCAACAAAACAGGGTATAAACAATTGTACTTTCATCTGGCTCTTTCTTTTTTATTATTTGAGTTTTCTATTGATCGCTATCATTTTTAAAGCAGTGATAGCGGCTTCCTCACCTTTATGCCCGTGTTTTCCGCCTAATCTTTCCATGGCTTGCGATTCGTTATCTACCGTTAATACACCAAATATAACGGGTACATCCAAACTTAAATTAAGTTGTAAAACGCCTTCTGTTACTGCTTTACACACATAATCAAAATGTGGGGTATCGCCACGTATAATAGTACCTAATGTTATATAAGCGTCGGGTATTTTACTGCAATAAGCATAATGATTCTTTACAGTAAATGGAATTTCAAATGCACCGGGTACGGTAAGAACTTTGTAGTTAATGCCATTTGCTTTGCATATTTTTTTCACTCCAGCTTCCAGTTTGTTATTGATCAGCGCATTCCATTCTGTTTTCACAATAACAACAAAGGCATCCTTTAGAGTAGGGATGCCTTTGTGTAAACTTGTATTGCCTTTAGTAGCCATTTGTTACTTTTAATTTTTACCCAGACTCAACCTATTAATGTATTTGTCTGCTTGAAAACCTTTTTCAGTTTTAGGAAATTTCTCTTTTAACTCTTCATATAAGTCAACAGCCTCCTGCGTTTTGCCGGTTGACTCCAGCAAAAGCGCTGCACGAAACAGGTATTCGGCAGAATTGGCTTCATCTTTCTCAAATGCAGTAGCTGCTTTCTTATAATTAGCGATTGCTTCTTCCTTTTTGTTTAATTCAGAATAGGCATCACCCAAACAACCATAAGCCAGTAATTGGATCTGTTTGGCATTGGTGGAGAAATCTTTCAAGTATTTAACAGCGTTATTAAAATCGCCCAGTTTCAGGTAACTAACTCCGGCATAGTATTTAGACAAATTAGCTGCATGCGTGCCACTATAGGTCTTCATTACATAAAGAACGCCTTTGCTTTGTCCATCTCCATTTAAAACCAGGTTGGATGAATCCATAGCAAAAAACTGCTGCGCCTTGAAAAGTGCTTCATTCGCTTTTTCTTCCTTGGGTTTTGAAATGTATTCATTGTAACCATACCAGCCACCAACACCTACAATTAACACAACAAGTCCAACCAGGATTGGTTTTTGAAAACGCTCCCAAAATCCCTGCATTTTCACAATGGTCTCATTCATTTCTTCGTGCTTCTCAGTCATACTTTTTATTTAATTGAATAGAAATTTTATTTATTGTTTAATCAACATCAAAAACAAAGTTTTGATCGGCATAAACATCTTTCAGCAGTTCATCATCATTCGGCCAGGGACTTTCCTCAGCAAAACGCACACTTTCTTCTACCAAAGCATTGATACGGTCATCAATATTTTTCAAATCAGCCTCCGTTGCGAAGCTATTGGTTAAAATAGTACTACGTACTTTTCCAATAGGATCCTGGTCCTTATATTCATCCACTTCTTCCTTAGAACGATATTTCTGAGGATCTGAAATAGAGTGACCTTTATAGCGATATGTTTTTAATTCTAATAGTGTAGGACCATCGCCTTCTCTGGCTCTTTTTACAGCTCTTGCCACGCTTTCATGCACATTCTCTGGCGTCATGCCATCCACCTTATCTGCTGGCATATCATAAGCATCTGCCAGTTTGTAAATATCTACCACATTGCTGGTACGTTCAATAGAAGTACCCATGGCATAATTGTTATTCTCACAAATAAAGATCACCGGCAATTTCCACAACATAGCCAGGTTAAAGGTTTCGTGCAAAATTCCCTGACGGGCAGCACCGTCACCAAAAAAGCAGAGAACCACATTTTTAGTTCCCTTGTATTTTTCTGCAAAAGCGAGTCCTGCACCGGTTCCTATTTGCGCTCCTACAATACCATGACCGCCAAAAAAGCGGTGTTCCAAACTAAAAAAGTGCATACTGCCACCTTTTCCTTTTGAGCAGCCAGTTGCTTTTCCATAAAGTTCTGCCATACAGGAGTTAGGCGACATGCCTTTTGCAAGACCTAAACCATGGTCGCGGTAAGCAGTAATAAAAGGGTCATCTGCGGAAGTTGCTGTCATACAGCCCGCTGCTATCGCTTCCTGGCCAATATAAGCATGGAAAAATCCCCTGATCTTTCCGGCCATTTTATACATTTCTTCTGCCTTTAATTCAAACTGGCGAATCAATTGCATTAATTCGTACCAATAGAGGTAGGTTTCTTTTGAAAATTTGGTTGCCACTTATGCTGAATTTTGAGGGGCAAATATAGCAGAAAGTTTGGAGTTAACAGTTTGGAGTTGGGAGTTTTAGGGGATAGTTTTCAACTGATTGTGGGTGAATTTGAGTTCAAGGCCCCACAATGCACATTTAACGCTCATTTTACAAAGTTCTTATGTAACTTAACCTTTCAAAAATCAGATTATGAAAAAATGGATATTGGTAGGGTTGATCTTGCCCTTTTTTGCCCTTGGGCAAACAAAGGAGACTAGCCAGGGAATGAAATTTGAACATGGTCTTTCCTGGACACAAGTTCTAGCCAAAGCAAAGGCAGAGAATAAATACATTTTTATGGATTGTTATACTACCTGGTGCGGACCCTGTAAGTTTATGACAGCCAATATTTTCCCTTTACCACAGGTTGGTGCATTTTTTAATGATAAATACATCAATGTAAAAGTGCAATTGGATACCACTGCCAATGATAACGAGGAAGTAAAGAGCTGGTTTAAGGACGGCCAGGAAATAGCTACCAAATACCAGGTGCGTGCATATCCCACTTATTTGTTTTTTGATCCCAATGGTCAGATAGTACACAGGGCTGTGGGTTCATCAGATTCCGAAAAGTTTTTGGCAAAAGGGCAGGATGCCGTGGCACCTGAAAAACAATATTATACCACGCTTAGGAAATTTGAAAACGGTCAAAAAGACCCGGCAACCATGCGAACACTGTCTTTGATGGCATTAGATGCCTATGATATGCCCACAGCCAACAAAGTAAGTGAGGCATATATTCAAACCCAGTCTGATTTATTTACCAAAGAAAACCTGGATTTTGTTTTCAAATTTACCAGTAGTGCCAAGTCACAGGGTTTTCCTTTGCTGATGAACAATACAGAAAAAGTGAATGCTGTATTAGGTTCTGGAAAGGCAGAAGATAAACTGATGGGTATTATTGTGCAGGAAGAAGTGTATCCTGTTATCTTAAAAAGAAACGCAACTGCAGAGCCTGATTTTGCATCATTAAATAGCAACCTTGAAAAGAAGTATCCAAAATTTGCTGCAGAAGCTACGGCAAAGTCAAAAGTTATCTATTACCAGTTCAAGGGTAACTGGGATAAATTTCAAACAGAAATTGTGGCTTTTATGAAGCAGTATGGCGAACACGCAAATGTTAACGAACTCAACAGTTATGCCTGGGCCGTTTTTGAGAATTGTAAGGATATGACCTGTGTAACCGAGGCTTTGAATTGGAGTAAAAGATCTTTCAAAGACAAAGAAAACCCTATGTTCATGGATACCTATGCCAATATATTACATAAGCTGGGTAAAACCAAGGAAGCTATTGAATGGCAAACAAAAGCCATCGCAATTGCTGATGAAAGCTCCAAAAAATCGTACCAGGAAACATTAGATAAGATGAAAAAAGGGGAGAAGACCTGGGCGGAGAAAGAGTGATGAATATTGAACAAGGAATTTTGAATGAAGAAGTGAATATTGAATTTTTAAATTTGAACTAAAATTATTAGTTTAAATAAATTTAAAAATTCAGTATTCAAAATTCCAATCAACAATCAAAATTCCTTGTTCAATATTCAATGTTCCCTAGGCTTCTTTCAAAAAAGGATACTGATAATCCACCGGGGGATTATAAGTTTCCTTGATGGTTCTGGCACTTAACCAGCGGTAAAGATTGATCATGCTTCCGGCCTTGTCATTAGTACCGGATGACCTTGCACCACCAAATGGTTGCTGACCAACAACAGCACCTGTTGGTTTATCATTGATGTAGAAATTACCTGCGGCATTCCTTAATTTATCTGTTGCAAATTCAACCGCAGCGCGGTCTTGCGCAAGTATGGCACCGGTTAATGCATAGGCGGAAGTGCTGTCAACCAATTTAAGGGTTTCTTCAAATTTATCAGCCTTATACACATGAATGGTTAGTACTGGTCCGAAAATTTCTTCGCACATGGTTACATATTTCGGGTCCTTGGCTTCAATAACGGTGGGCTCAATAAAATACCCTTTTGTTTTACTGTAATTACCGCCAACCCAAATAGATGCTTTCTTATCTTTCTTTGCCTGATCGATATAGCGTGTTATGCTATTGAATGATTTTTCATCAATCACCGCATTGATAAAATTGCTGAAATCCTCTACAGTACCCATTTTCATGGACTTTAGCGCAGTTATTAATTTTGTTTTTACTTCTGCAGCCATATTATCTGGAATATATGCCCTTGAAGCAGCAGAGCATTTTTGCCCCTGGTATTCAAATGCACCTCTGGCCAAAGCGGTAACAACTGCATCAACATCTGCAGAATGATGGGCAATTACAAAATCCTTGCCACCGGTTTCGCCAACAATTCTTGGATAGGATCGGTATTTGGCTACATTTTCGCCAATTACTTTCCACATATGGTTAAACACCCCGGTTGATCCCGTAAAATGAACACCAGCAAATTCGCGATGAGAAAAACAAACCTTGCCCAGTGTTGGTCCATCTATATAAATGAGGTTGATAACGCCATCCGGCAGTCCGGCCTCTTTTAAAACACGCATAAACATTTGAGCAGAATAGATCTGCGTATGTGCCGCTTTCCATATTACCGTATTGCCGCATAAGGCAGCAGATGTAGGCAGGTTGCCACCAATGGCTGTAAAATTAAAGGGGGTAATGGCCAGCACAAAACCTTCTAATGCGCGCCATTCCATGCGATTATGCATACCCGGTGATGAGATTGGCTGTTGCTTATAAATTTCACTCAGGAAATGTACATTAAAGCGTAAAAAATCTATCAATTCACAGGCACTATCTATTTCTGCCTGGTATGCATTCTTGCTCTGACCAAGCA
>CALRUV010000141.1:0-9771 GCA_943371455.1 Chitinophaga pinensis
AGTGGGTTGGTTACGATAACTGGCGGCAAGTGGACAACCTATCGTAAAATGGCAGAAGATGCAGTAAGCAATGCATTGTTTATTGGAAAGTTGGAAAAAAAGGAATGCATTACCAAAGATTTGCCTATTGGTGAAGTAACTGTTCGGGATAACAAGTTGAAAGAAATGATTCGAAGCAACCCAACACTGAAAGAAAAAGTACATCCGGATTATCCTTATGTTTTTGCAGATGTTTTATTTGCCATTGAATATGAAATGGCACAAACCCTGGAAGATATTCTGGCCCGAAGAACAAGATTGCTTTTTCTTGATTGCCATGCCGCAAAAGATGTTGCCCAGAAAGTTGTTGCCTTTATGGCTAAAGAGATGCATAAGGATGATAAATGGGAGAAGCAGGAATTTAAAAATTTTCAAATCCTCGCTGAACAATATTTGTTAACTTAACCTTTAATAAAATAAAATCAATTGCTGTATGACTCCCTTTATTGCTGAATTTATCGGTACTGCATTATTGGTACTTTTGGGTGATGGTGTGGTTGCGAATGTAGTTCTGAATAAAACCAAAGGAAATAATGGTGGCTTGATTTCTATAACATTTGGATGGGCACTTGCCGTATTTGTGGCGGTTTATGTAGTTAGCGCTATGTACCCTGAGGGAGGTGCGCATCTCAATCCTGCAATAACACTGGCATTTGCAGTTTTAGGAAAATTTGAATGGTCACAAGTGCCTACTTATTTAGTAGCCCAGTTATCTGGGGCCATGCTGGGTGCTTTTTTTGTTTGGATTACTTATCGGCAGCATTTTAACCATACAGAAGACGCTGCCAGTAAATTAGGTGTTTTCTGCACTTCTCCTTCCATTAAAAATAATGGAGATAATATCATCTCTGAAATTATAGGATCTTTCGTTTTGTTATTGGGGGTATTATATATCACAAAATCAGACAGTTCTTTAGGCTCTCTCAATGCCTTGCCGGTTGCCTTACTGGTATTCTCTATTGGCCTAAGTTTAGGTGGTACTACCGGTTATGCCATTAATCCTGCCAGAGACCTCGGCCCCAGGATCATGCATGCGATTCTTCCCATAAAAAATAAGGGGGGAAGTGATTGGGGATATAGCTGGATACCCGTATTTGGTCCCATTATAGGAGCTATTGTTGCCGCACTATTATGGCAACAATTAAGTTAGTAAGCTGAATGATTAATTATTTGGGGGTCTTTTTCTGAAATTGCTGAAAGGATTTGTAAAATATTGTTGCACTGATACTTGTTTCCTTTTATTGGTAACTAACAATGGTTTCTGGTATTCATTGTAATAAATACGTAAAAGAATAATGAAATAGGAGATGAGTAAGGGTCCAAATACCAGTCCTGTTATGCCAAAATACCTGATACCTATAATGATGCCTAAAACGGTTACTATTGGATGAACATCTGCCATTTTCATAGCCAGCATAAACCTGATCAGGTTGTCTAAACTGCTGATGACGATCAATCCCCATCCAATCATAAAAATTCCCTGCCAGGTTTGATCCATTGCCAGTAAATAAATGCTAACGGGTATCCAAATAAGTCCTGTTCCTACAATAGGTATTATGGAAGCAATACCAGTAATCACTGCCCAAAAACCTGCCTGATCCAGTCCGGCAATTATATAAGCTAAATAGGCTACACCTCCTTGTGTGATAGCTACCAGGGGAACACCTACCGCATTACTAAAGGTTTGCGCTTTTAATTCTGCACCAAACATCATGATCTTGCTTCTTTTGAAGGGTAAGTAATAGATCACGGCAGCTTCCACCCTGTTAACATTCGCAATAAGAAAATAAAGAAAGAAATACATCATGGTGATGGCGCCAACAAAATTGAAACCCTCATTCAATAAGGATGCAAGAAAACCTGTGATGAAAGTGCTGGCTTGTTCAATTGTTTTTGCTGATATCAAACTGATATGAAATCGTTCATGTATCACCGCATCCAAATGTTTCAAAGGTGTAATCACTGAACCCTGTATATCGTTGGCTGCCAATAAAGCTTTTTTATACATCATAGCAGCCATCAGGGAAATGGGTATCAGAATGATAAAAAAGGAAACAAAGATTACCAGTATGGCTGCCCATGTTTTTTTCCAGCCTTTTTTTTGAACTAACCAAACAACCAATTGTTTACTCAACACATAAAACATAATAGCAGCAAGAAAAGCCGAAAAAAACTCCATCAAGCTATACAAAAGGAATAAGGCAAATAGTATGATGATAGAGAGAAAAAAATAACGGTTTATCTTATGAAAATGCTGATTTTCCATGTAACTTTATAGTTGGTTATACGCGGCTTGAAGTTAGGTAAGAAAACCAAGAGACACTTACATGTATAGGTCTTTGATCTTATATACTTTCTTCTTTTTCATGCAATTTAATATGTTTTATTATGACAGATAACCAGAAATTCATTGCAGGTTTATTACTTGGTGCTGTTTCCGGAGCTGCAATAGCCCTTTTCTTGAAATCTAATAAAGGAAAACAATTAATGGCAGACGTAAAGGAGGGAGCTGATTTAGTGCAGGAAGAAGTTAAAGTAAAACTGAAAGATTTTGATGCTGCTGTTGATAATCTACTGGAAAAAGGCAAACAATTTATGGATGATTTTGAAGCAAAACCACCTCAATCAACCACGGCTTCCACTAATTAAACAGACACAATGGAACCAAATCCTGCTAATTTTTTTTCAGAATCAAAAAAAGAATTCGATCAATATGTTCGGGACAGAATCTGGTTGTTTAAACTACAGGCAGGCGAAAAATCGGCTTTTGTTGCGTCTAAAATGGCCCTCATGATGATCTTGGGGGTACTGATTTTTTTCTTTACTTTTTCTCTGGGCATTCTTTCTGGGTTCTTACTCTCTAAACTTACTGGCAATTATTTCATAGGTTTTGGCACAGTAACTGGCATCTATTTTTTACTGATTCTGGTAGTTTTTTATAGTAGAAAGAGCCTTCAGAAAAAAATGGTTGATTATTTTATTCGTTTGTTTTTTGCAAACATTAAAAATGAAACCGATGAAAGCGCATAATGCTATCAAATCGCTAAAAGATTTGCATACTGCAGTTGAAATTGTGCAGGTTTCTATCGCAAAACGAGAGGCAGTATTGCAAAACAAAATAAAGCAGTTACCAGGCGAGATATTAAAATCCTCCCTAGAAAGTCTGTTGCCCTTTTTGGCCGGCAACCAATTGTTGTCCGGAGCCTTCAAAATAGGCAAAAGCCTTTTTTCATTCATAACTGGCAGTAAATCAACAGAAAAAACCAATGCTGAGCACCCCAATTGGAAAGACGAACTAGCCGGTGGTGCCAAAAAAATAGGCTTATTTACAGCGTTTAAACTCTTATACCAGCTTTGGAAATCCAAATAAATTCATTTCTTAAGCTTTCCTAAGGTTAAGAACTCTTTACTTAATTTTATTTACCATTTTATTTCCGCACATTTTTCCAATTTTACACACAGTTTTTGGCTTTTTTAAGGTGCATCCCCTTACCTTTGCCGCCAAGTTGGAAAACAGTGTTTTTACTGTTTTAAACCAAGTTTTATAAACCTAATATAGCGCTTAATATGGCCACAAAAGGTAAGATCAAACAGATTATTGGTGCGGTAGTTGACGTTCATTTTCCAGATGACAGCACGCTGCCTGAAATTTACAACGCCCTGGAAATTACCAGGGAAAATGGTGAAAAACTAGTATTGGAAGTGCAGCAGCACTTAGGAGAAGACAGTGTTCGGACCATTGCGATGGATGGAACGGAAGGTCTTGTTCGTGGTATGACCGTTGTTGATACGGGGATTGCAATTGCCATGCCTGTAGGTGAAGGCATTTATGGCAGGTTATTCAACGTAACAGGTGATGCTATCGATGGTTTGCCCCAATTAAGCAAAGTAAATGGTCGCCCCATTCACAATAAGCCACCATTATTCGAAAACCTGAGTACTTCTTCTGAAATATTGTTTACGGGCATCAAAGTAATTGACCTGATTGAACCTTATGCAAAAGGTGGAAAGATCGGTTTGTTTGGTGGTGCTGGTGTGGGTAAAACGGTTTTGATCCAGGAACTGATCAATAATATTGCCAAAGGACACGGCGGTTTGTCGGTATTTGCCGGCGTAGGTGAACGTACCCGTGAAGGAAATGATCTTTTGCGTGAAATGATTGAAGCCGGTATCATGAAATACGGCGAAAACTTCAAACACAGCATGGAAGAAGGTGGATGGGATTTGACCAAAGTGGATATGGAAGGGTTGAAAGATTCCAAAGCTACTTTCGTTTTTGGCCAGATGAACGAACCTCCGGGTGCTCGTGCACGAGTGGCTTTGAGTGGATTAACCATTGCCGAATATTTCCGTGATGGAGATGGAACAGGTAAAGGAAAAGATATCTTATTCTTTGTAGATAATATCTTCCGTTTTACACAGGCTGGCTCTGAGGTTTCGGCCTTGCTGGGACGTATGCCTTCAGCGGTAGGATACCAACCAACCCTTGCTACAGAAATGGGATTGATGCAGGAAAGAATCACATCTACTAAAAATGGTTCTATTACTTCCGTACAGGCGGTTTATGTACCTGCGGATGACTTAACGGATCCAGCACCTGCAACAACTTTTGCCCACCTGGATGCTACAACGGTATTGAGTAGGAAAATTGCCGACTTAGGTATTTATCCTGCAGTGGATCCTTTGGATTCTACTTCCAGGATTCTTACACCAGCTATTGTGGGTGATGCGCATTATGATTGTGCTAACCGTGTTAAATTAATTTTACAGCGATACAAAGAATTGCAGGATATCATTGCCATTCTGGGAATGGATGAGTTAAGTGAAGATGATAAAATGACGGTACAGCGTGCACGTAAAGTGCAGCGTTTCCTTTCTCAACCATTCTTTGTGGCAGAACAGTTCACAGGATTGAAAGGCGTTTTTGTAGACATCAATGATACCATTCGCGCATTCAATGCCATTATGGACGGAGAAGTGGATGAGTATCCCGAAGCAGCTTTCAACCTGGTAGGAACCTTGGAAGATGCTATGGAAAAAGGTAAGAAAATGATGGATGCGGCAAAATAGTTTGAAGTCTGTAGTTTGTGGTTTGTTATCAACCACAAACTACAAACCACAAACCACAAACCAACAAATATGACTTTAGAAATATTAACACCAGAGAAAAAAATATATACCGGAGAAGTTTATGGTGTTACATTACCCGGTATTACTGGTTTGTTTGAGATTTTAGACAAACATGCTCCCCTGGTAAGTGCATTAAAAAAAGGGAACCTGAAGATTCTGAAAACAAAAACAGAGGTGGAGCTTTTTACTATCCAGAGCGGATTTGTAGAAGTGTTGAACAATAAAGCTACTGTATTAGTAGAAGGCGCTGTTGCTTTATAAGTAGTATCATTAATATTATACAATAACCCGTAACCAGTAAATGTGATCATTTACTGTTGCGGGTTTTTTCATGTAATGCTTAGTTGTTTAATTTAATTGAGGATCTAGCGGATAGTTGATCATCTGACTATATTCGCCACCCAAATCTTTCAGTGCCAGTTTCCAAATTTGAGAAGCATAGATAGAAAACACTAATTTTTTTTCCGCTATTCGGGTTATCCAGCTTTTATCTGCCAATTCGTTTTCTAATTGACCTTCCCCCCAGCCGCTATAACCTAAAAAGAATCGGATATCATTCTTGCCAATTTTTCTTTCTTTCAATAAAGGTAAAACTGCCGAAAATTCACCGCCCCAATAAACACCATCGATTATTTCCACGCCTCCGGGTATTAATGTTGGTTGCTGATGAATAAAATGTAAACTGTCTTTTTGAACGGGACCTCCATCGTAAACCGGAAATCTTAGATCATCTGCTTCCACTATCAAATCGGCCAGGGATTGGTTGGATAATTTATTGAGTACAAAACCAAAACTTCCTTCCTGCCTGTGTTCACATAGCAAAATAACTGTACGCATAAAATTTGGGTCCTTTAAAAAAGGGTCCGAAATAAGAAAGATGCCAGGGGTAATTGCTGCCATAAGGAAAAGATAAGGCAAAGATTTTATTTTTTAATACACAGCTGGAGGAATCCAGTTAAAATCATGATAAAGAGCAGCCACAGTGCCTCCGGAACGCAAGTTCCTGTTATATTTGTAAGGATGAAGAGAACTTTCCCCGTAATCATCTTACTGATCACTCTCTCACTATTTGGCCTGATTGTTTTGCAGGTCTCATGGTTGCAGAACCTTTTGGAGGTAACCAAAACACAATTGGATAATAATTTTACAGAAGCCGGGGTTGGTGTTTCCAATGAATTGAGTAAAAAAGTTTACAGCGGACAAATGTTGCGCTTACCCAGAAGGGGCGGACTAACCTTCAGTTCTGATTTTCACCTGCACATGCTGAAGCCGCCTACAGTGGAAGAAAAATTTTCTTTTCAGGAAGTTGATGCCAAACTAAAGCAGGCATTTGAAAATGCCAATTTGCATAATATAAAGTATGAATTTGGTATTACCAATACTTCGGACGATTATGAGATGTATTCTAAAGGGTATGAGAAAGAATTTTGGGATACGGTAAATAATAAGCGAAGGTATTTCCCCATCATACCTGAGAAGAATTCGGAAATAGAAAGTATGCCCTCTTTTGAACACCTGATCATAGTGGTACCTGATTTTGAAAAACAGGTATGGGCTTCTTTGCGTTGGTTTATCATAGGGGCAGTGGTATTTATGCTGGTGATCATTGCCGCATTTTATGTAACCGTGAAATCATTATTGAACCAGAAAAAACTGAGTGAGATCAAAAGTGATTTTATCAATAATATGACGCATGAATTTAAAACGCCTTTGGCTACTATTTCTTTAGCAGTTGATGCATTGCGTAATGAAAAAGTACAGGCAGATAGAGAAAAGTCGAAGTATTTCAGTGGTATCATCAAGGAAGAGAATATCAGAATGAACAAGCATGTAGAAACTATTCTGCAGGCGGCATTAATGGAGCGGCAGGAGCTACAGCTGCAATTAGTACCCTTGCATGTGCATGAGTTTGTTCAATATACATTAGATAATTATCGTTTGCAATTAGAAGAAAAAAAGGCGGAAGTTAAATTAATGTTCAATGCGCAAAAAGATCTGATCAATGCCGATGAAGTGCATTTTTCTAACCTTGTTTCCAATTTAATTGATAATGCCATTAAATATTCTAAAGAGCATATACATATTGTTATTTCAACGCATAGTACTAAAAACTATCTTGTACTCAGAGTAGAAGATAATGGTATTGGTATGAGTAAGGAAACTGTGAAAAGGATCTTCGAAAAATTTTACCGTGCACATACCGGAAACCTCCACAATGTAAAAGGGTTTGGTTTAGGCATGAGTTATGTTAAAACAGTAATAGATGCGCATAAAGGAAAAATAAAGGTAGAAAGTACTTTGGGTAAAGGCAGTATTTTTACCCTGGAATTGCCATTGCTTGCTTCTGAAGATACTCCGGCTTAAATTCATCTTCGCCATAATAAGCTGCCATCTCCGTAACTAAGAAAACGAAAATCATGTGTAAGGGCATAATGGTAAATCTTATGCCAATCTTCGCCTGTAATGGCCGCCACCAGTAATAGTAAGGTAGATTGGGGTTGGTGAAAATTGGTGATCAATCCATCTATAACTTTAAAAGGATATCCTGGCGCAATGATAATTTGTGTTTTGGTGAGCAGGTTTTCCTGGTGATTCTTTTTCATCCATTGCAACAATGACCTGAGCATGGCTGAGGTTGTAGATTGTTTATTATCTAATTCGTAGGCATCCCATTGTGAAACAAGCAGATCTGTAACATCAATATTTGGGTTTAAAAAAGTTTTTAGGCCAAGCCAATACAGGCTTTCTATTGTACGCAAAGAAGTAGTGCCCACTGCAATAACCGGAAGTTTTAGTTCTATCTGGTCAATAAGTCTTTCGATGAACAATTTCTCTACTTCAATAAATTCAACATGCATAGGGTGGTTGGCCATTTTTTCAGATTTCACAGGTTGAAAAGTGCCTGCACCAACATGCAAGGTCAGGAACATTTTTTTTATATTTCTCTGCTGAAGCTTTCGGAATATTGTTTCCGTAAAATGCAAACCTGCCGTAGGAGCTGCCACTGAACCATTCTGCGCTGCATAAATAGTCTGATACCTTTCCTTATCTTCTATTTCAGATGGTCTGTTAAGATAGGGCGGTAGCGGAATCTTACCTACCTGATGCAGTACTTCGGCAAAACTAATGTCAGGGTTATTCCAGCTTAACTCAATAATATAATAGTCATCTTCTTTTGCTATTTTTTCTGCTACCAGTAAAAATTCGTTGATACCCAATGTGAATAAATGTTTCAGCGATCCGCTCTTCCATTTTTTGGCACCTCCCACCAAACATTTCCATCGCACTTTTTCTTTTTGTAACATGGCTGTAGTGATATCCGGGTATTCTGCAGCTGGCTCCAGGCAGAATATTTCTATGCTTCCACCAGTTTCTTTTTGAAAGTGCAATCTTGCTTCCACTACTTTGGTATTGTTGAAAACCAATAAACTTTCAGGAGGAATAAACTCTGCCAGTTCTGCATAAATCGTAGTAGCGATTTTGCCATTTTCATAAACCAATAATTTGCTTTGGTCCCTTTTCTCGAGAGGATATCGTGCAATTTTATTGTCGGGAAGTTCGTAAGTGTATTGGTGAATTGAAATTTCTTTGGGATGCATCCTATGGGTATTTGTAGCTGTTTATTATAGTGAGTATAGGGTATAGAATAAGCTTTTCAATGTAGGATTTTCCGGGTTAACCCAACTGAATCAGCAACCAGATAATGTACTTGTGACCCGAGAAAAATCTTTGTAATCCACATAAATGCCTGCTCTATTAACGGCTTATCCACATCAATTCACACTGAAAATGCCCATTTATCGTTCAAAATTAAGTCAAACGCTTACCTGTATTGCATTACAGCACAATCATTTCTGTGGATAAATACAAATGCCCAAAAATGGGGTTAAAAGTGGGAAAAAGTGTTATTTTGTGTCAACAAGTGGTAATCTTGATAATAGTTATTAACCAATGAACGGATTTCACGGCGAATATGAGGCTACAGTTGATGCGAAAGGTCGCTTCCTGTTACCTGGTGGACTGAAAAAACAGTTACCAGAGGAGGAAACTCGCTTCATCATCGGACGTGGTTTTGAAAAATGCCTCACATTATATCCGTTAAAAAGTTGGGAATTGATTATTGCCAAGATCAGCCAATTGAATGATTTCGACCCCAAGGTACGTCAATTTCGCCGCCAGTTTTTGGGAGGAGCAACAGAAGTAGAATTGGATTCTGCCAATCGTTTGTTACTTCCCCAAACACTAAAAGAATTTGCAGGCTTAAGCAAAGACATTGTGGTGACAGCCGCACTTGACCGATTCGAAATCTGGGATGCAGGTAAGTACAAACAGCTCTTTGAGGATTTTTCACCCGAGGCTTTCAGCAGCCTGGCAGAGGAAGTGATGAAAGATAAAATTTGAAAATGAGACCATTCGAAAATTTGAAAATGAAAACAAAAACAAGTTCAAATTTCAAAAGTACGCTCGTCTTCGGATTTGAAATTTTCAAATTTTCAAATTTTCAAATTCCATGAGTTATCACATTCCGGTTCTCTTTCATGAATCTCTCGATGGCCTGGCCATCAAACCCAATGGTGTATATGTGGATTGCACATTTGGCGG
>CALRUV010000142.1:0-9701 GCA_943371455.1 Chitinophaga pinensis
GCTGCTGAAAAACCAAACTGCCGGATAATTTCCCAGCTAATGGTTAACAAGGGAACTGTTTTTTGCCATTTCAATAAGGGCAGATGGTATTCATTCCCTTTTTTTACAAGCAATTTGTTTACATGTAAGGCCACTGCTTGCTGATACAAATCAAATACTTCATTTAAACGGGCAGCATTGTGCAAAATGTTTTCTTCTACTTTCGGATATACTTCTTTGATCTCCGGAATTAACTTATTTCTAAAATAATTCCTGGTGTATTTATCCGATGCATTGGAAGAATCTTCTACAAAGCTCAAACCTAATGACTGTGCATGTTTGAGCAATTCTTCCTTTCTAAATAACAGCAAGGGTCTGATTATTTTTTTCTCTTTCAGCAGTGGTTGTATGCCTGTTAAACCCTGAATGCCGGTACCCCTGAAAAAGTGCATCATCATGGTTTCAACCGTATCATCGGCATGATGGGCAGTTACAATATATACCTGTTGGTTATTGACGATCTTCTCTTTCCGAAGATCTTCAAACCATTGATACCTGATCTCACGTGCAGCTTCCTGAATGGCACATTTATGTGCTATGGCATAGCTATTGGTGTCGGCTTTATAAACCACCACTTCTTTGCCATATTTTTCACCCAATGATCTTACAAAAAATTCATCCCTTTCACTTTCAGCACCACGCAATTGAAAATTAACATGTGCAATAGAAAAAGGAATTGAAAGTCTAACAACCAGATCTACTAGAACAATGCTATCCACTCCTCCGCTTACTGCCAGAATCAGATGACAATTATCGCCTGATAAAAATGAAAATTTCTTTTGCCAGTTTTGCAAAAAGGAAGGCAGCAGGTCCATTTGATAAGTTGAATGATTAGGAAATTAGCTGCTTATTTTTTTATGCTTTTTTTACTTCCTTGGCCCAGGTATCTTTTAATGAAACGGTTCTATTGAATACGGGCTTTTCGGGTGTACTGTCTTTATCTAAATAGAAATATCCCTTTCTAATAAATTGATGTCTTTCTTCAATACCATCAGTTAATATAGCGGGTTCAGCATAAGCGTTTTCAATCACCTCCAGCGAATCATTATTGATATACTCTTTAAAATCGCCTTCCGCATTGCCCACATCCTCTACTTTAAATAAGCGATCGTACAATCTTAATTCAATTTTCTTAGCATGAGCAGCGCTTACCCAATGAAGGGTGCCTTTTACATTGATGCCGGAAGAATCAGCCCCACTGCGACTTTCAGGAATATACGTACAATGTACTTCCGTAATATTTCCATCAGCATCTTTCACCAGATCCTCGCATTTAATGATATAGGCACTCTTTAATCGAACCATCTGACCGGGTGCAAGGCGGAAATATTTTTTAGGCGCTACTTCCATAAAATCTTCCCTTTCTATAAAAATTTCTTTACCAAAAGGAATATCTCTTGAACCTGCATTGGGATCTTCCGGATTATTCTCACTGCTTAACATTTCTACAGTATCCGGATAGTTCGTGATCACTATTTTCAGAGGATCAAATACCACCATCCTTCTTAAAGCTACCCTGTTCAGGTGCTCACGAACACAGAATTCGAGCAAACCTATATCTATCAGGTTTTCTCTTTTAGCAACCCCTATCCTATCACAAAATTCACGAATACTTTCTGCCGTATAACCCCTGCGCCTCATGCCACTGATGGTTGACATGCGCGGATCATCCCAGCCTGTTACATGGTTTTCATTTACCAACTGCAATAACTTGCGTTTACTCATCACCGTATAAGTGACATTTAAACGTGCAAACTCATATTGCTGGGATGGAAATATGTTCAAATTAGCAATACACCAATCATACAGTTCTCTATGGGGTACAAATTCTAAAGTACAGATGGAGTGGGTGATATTTTCAATAGAATCGCTTTGTCCGTGAGCAAAATCATACATCGGATAGATACACCAATTATCGCCGGTTCTATGGTGGTGTGCATGTTTAATGCGATAGATGATGGGATCACGCATTAGCATATTAGACGAGCTCATATCTATCTTTGCCCTTAGAACTTTTGAACCATCTGCATATTTACCGTCACGCATGTCAGAAAAAATAGTCAGGTTTTCTGCTACTGACCTTTCTGCATATTTATTTCTAGTTCCGGTAGTTGTGGGTGTTCCCTTTTGCAATGCGATTTCATCACTAGGACTATCATCAACATAAGCAAGTCCTTTTTCAATTAATTTGATTGCAAAACCGTAAAGTTTTTCAAAATAATCAGAAGCATACAATTCATTGGCCCAATCAAATCCCAGCCATTTTATATCATCTTTGATACTATCTACATATTCGGTTTCTTCTGTTGTTGGATTGGTATCATCAAACCTTAGATTGGTTTTGCCGCCATATTTTTTGGAGAGTCCAAAATTAAGGCAAATACTTTTGGCATGACCAATATGCAGGTAGCCATTGGGTTCTGGCGGAAAACGGGTAATAATGGAAGCATATTTGCCATTACGCAGATCCTCTTCAATAATTTCTTCAATAAAATTCAAACTTTTTTCTTCGCTCATTTCTTTGCTTTTCTTGGAGAGCGAAGTTACGAAAGTTTGGGTATGAGGCGATTGCTTACTATTTAACGTGTTGTGCTATTAAACTAAATATTCAATGTAAAGGCATTTTTAATACCCAAAAAGTAATTATAACATTTGCTGACTTTGTGATACTACTTCCAATTTTAAATTTTACAACAATCACCAAAAACTCAAAAGCACAATAAATCTAATAAAACCGAGCCTTCTCGCCCGCTAAGCTTTGGCGAGCGTGGCGTGACTTTGTGCGCATTTATTTTTCACACAAAGGCACTAAGGCACAGTAAATTGAGCACTAGTTTAATAGCACAACAGGTAACTATTTAAGCATCTGAAGGTTAAATGGAATAGTTTGCAACAAAATCAATGGCTGCTTTCATATCAGTATGCAATAGTCTATCAGCCTCATTAAAACTGATTTTTTGACGGAAAGCATGCATTAGTGTTTCTAATTTGGGCGATGTTTTTTCCGGACGCCTGAACTCCAATGCCTGTGCGGCACTCAGCAGTTCTATGGCCAGTACTTTTTCAACATTATTTACAACCCGCAAACATTTGGTGGCCGCATTGGCACCCATACTTACATGGTCTTCCTGGTTATTGGAGGATGAGATACTATCTACAGAAGCAGGTGTGCATAATTGCTTGTTTTCACTAACAATGCCTGCAGCCGTGTATTGCGGAATCATGAAGCCGGAGTTAAGGCCTGCATCTTTTACCAAAAATAATGGCAGGCCACGCTGACCACTGATCAGTTGATAGGTTCTTCTCTCTGAAATATTGGCTATTTCGCTCATGGCAATGGCCAAATAGTCCAATGATAATGCAAGTGGTTGTCCATGAAAATTACCCCCGCTTAGTATGAGGTCATCTTCTGGAAATATATTGGGGTTATCGGTTACCGAATTGATCTCCCGTATAAAAACTGCTAAAATATGGTCAAAAGCATCTTTTGTTGCACCATGCACCTGTGGTATACACCTGAAGGAATAAGGATCTTGCACCTGATTTTTTGCATGTGTACTAATGTCACTTCCGGCAAGGTACTCCCTTAGTGTATGGGCCGTACTTACCTGACCTTTATGCGCCCGTAAAGCATGGATATGAGGATCCAATGGTTCCAGAATACAATCAAATGCATCAAAAGAAAGTGTACTGATCAGATCCGCCATCTGCAATAAATGTTCGCATTTTTTAAGACAATACATGCCATAGGCACTCATGAATTGTGTTCCGTTTATTAGTGCCAGTCCCTCTTTGCTTTGCAACTGTATGGGTTTCCAGTTAAACTTTTCCAGTACGGTAGCAGCAGGTAATTTTTTCCCATCGTGGTAAACCTCACCTAAACCTAACAAGGGGAGACTAAGATGGCTTAGTGGCGCCAGATCTCCGGAAGCACCCAAAGAACCCTGTGTATAGATCACTGGCAATACATCCTTATTGAACATCTCCATTAAACGGATAACGGTATCAATTTGAACCCCACTATTCCCATAACTGAGCGATTTTATTTTGAGCATCAGCATCAGTCTAACAATATCGGCAGGCACTTCTTCGCCCAGTCCGCAGGCATGTGAAACCAATAAATTATACTGCAATTGCTCTATCTGATCTCCTTCTATTTTCACATGCTGCATAAAGCCAAAACCGGTATTGATGCCATAAAAAAGTTGGTCTTTTTCTTCCATTTTCTTGTTCAGGTATTCTCTGCAGGCCAAAATCCTTTCATGGGCGTCAAAAGTGATAGAAACCTGCTGTTGGAAATCCAGCAAATCCTTCACCTGCGAAAAATGCAGCCATTTGCTGTCTAAAGGGAGGTAATTATAACTCATGGTACAATCGTTACCGCAAATAAAGAGAATTATGGGGAGGAATGGACAGATAAATGATAACATTCCGCCCTAGAATTGCTGCCTCTTGTTTCGATGGGTATTTTTACGTTAATTTGCAGCCCTTTAGAGAGTTTGGAGTTTGGAGTTTGGAGTTTGGAGTTTGGAGTTTGGAGTTTGGAGTTTGGAGTTTGGAGTTTGGAGTTTGGAGTTTGGTGTTTGGAGTTTGGAGTTTGGAGTTTTTTATTGGACCGGTAGCTCAGCTGGATAGAGCAGCTGCCTTCTAAGCAGCAGGTCATTGGTTCGAATCCAATCCGGTTCACTGAGTGAAGTCTTCTCGACTTCACTTTTTTTATGCCCAGATGGATAGAGCATCCCGACGCTTAGGCGGGAAGGTGCATTGGTTCGAATCCAATCCGGTTCACAAAAATGAAAGTGAAGTCAATTTGGCTTCACTTTTTTTATGCCCAGATGGATAGAGCATCCCGCCGCTTAGGCGGGAAGGTTCATTGGTTCGAATCCAATCAGGTTCACACAGTGAAGTCATAACGGCTTCACTTTTTTTATGCTCAGATGGATAGAGCATCCCGCCGCTTAGGCGGGACGGTGCATTGGTTCGAATCCAATCCGGTTCACTTGGTGAAGTCTTTTGACTTCACCTTTTTTATTTGACAGATTGAGCATCCCGCCGCTTAGGCGGGAAGGTTCATTGGTTTTGCAGGTATCCAAAAATTGCAGCCATTTTAAAATAAACTAACAGGGTTTATGCTAAGAAAATCCTGCCATCTCAAACCTGCATTTCCTATCAGCAACATTTTTTCAGGATTACACTTATTTTTAAAAGCAATCATGCCTGATGTAGAACCATCGGCATTGGTTTTTACCTCCAGACCAATTAGTTTTCCTTTTCTTTCTATCACAAAATCTACTTCATCATTGCGCTCTCTCCAATAAAACAAGTTGTATTTTTCGATAAGCGAATGATTGATCAAATGTGCACCAATGGCCGATTCAACCATTCTGCCCCATTCATCAGGCCTGGCAATGATGTCTTTGTACGAATCATTTCTTTGCGCACTTATTAATGCATTATTATGCACTTGAAATTTGGGACTGGATGATCTTTGTCGGATCCTATCAGGTGTGTATTTCTCTATTCCTGCCAGCAAACCCGCTGTATCCAGTAATTCTAAATAGTGCGACAGGGTTGTTGTATTTCCGGCATCCTGCAATTGGCCTAATAGTTTTGTATAAGAAAGTATTTGTCCAGAATACAAACAACCTAATTCAAAAAGGCGCTTCATCAATGCTGGTTTATTAATGCGGGTTAGCATTAATATATCTTTTGAAATACTTGTTTCGATCAGCGATTCTGATACATATTTTTTCCAGCGCTCTTCCTCATTGATCAATGTAGCCGAACCAGGATACCCTCCATACCATACATATTGGTTTGCATCCCACCCAAATGCCTGCTGCATTTCAGCAAAGGACCAGTGCCCCATATACATACTTTCAAACCTGCCTGCCAGCGATTCGGTAAGACCTTGTTGCAATAATAACCTGGATGACCCCAAAAGGATAACTTTCAGATTTACCTTATTTCTGGTATCTGTATCCCATAACAGCTTTACGGTTTCACTCCAGTTTTCAATTTTTTGTATTTCATCAATGACCAATAAATATTCTTTCCTCTCCCCTTGTGATAGTTTTATTCGGCATGCCTCCCACTGCTGTTCTAACCAGGCTGTATTTCCGGCAGCAATAGCGTCGGCAGAAACAAATAAGTAGTCAAACCTGGACTTAGCAGTCAATTGGTTAACAAGGGTAGTTTTACCTACCTGACGGGGTCCCATAATCACCTGTAAGAACCTTCTTGGCTCTTGCATTCTTTTTATAAGTGGCTGTAAATGATGACGTTGGAACATGCTTTACAAATTACTCAATATAATGAGTAAAATTACTCAAAATATTGAGTAAAGCAAAATTAATCAGAAAAAATCATAGATTATGTGCGTTGATTTTCATAGTTGCAGATGCTTTAGATACGAAAGGTGGCAGCTAAATTCAACTGCAAAATGCATGCATTCTATTTCTTCCTATTAAACTGTATAGTATACTCCGATAGATAAACAGCCGTATCTTTTGTCTGGTCCTTATAAAACAACCTGGCGGTTTCGCCTAAACGTAAACAGGTATTTTTAGCCAGGATATTTCTATCACCAAATGGCTGCAAGGATGGGTACCAAAGGGTATGGTTGGGTTTATTGACTAATAATTGTGGTTTTGACCATTCTTGTCCTGCCTTTTTATCCAGACTCGGGTTAGCGTTAAAGGATATGTATATACTGGTTCCTTTCCAGGATGGGCCTTCAGATTTGGCCATCAGCATTACCCAGGATTTCAGGTAGGTATTCCAACTAACGGAGGGGCCCCAATAGTATTTACTTTCTGGTTGTGAAGTTGGTCCACCACCCTCTTGCACTGGAATCTGTAATGATTTGATGGGTTCTCCCACACCATCATAGGGAACGTTAAAATCAGAACCACCCCATCTTTTAGCTAATCCGGAAGGATGATCCAGATCAGTTAAATTAATGCGCGCCATACTGATGCACTGCCCGTTATACTCTTTGTCTTTGTTATACGTTTTCCCTTCGTATTTGCCGGGATAACCATATTCCCCATAAAAGATATAGAGATAACCATTATCGGCAATTGCGGAAGGGTCACCTACCCCACCAGCAAAAGTAACGGAGGTATTGTGTGGCTTCAATATCATTCTGGCTTGGTTATCTTCCAGAACAATGCCTTTGTTTTCCCAATTTCTACCACCATTGGTAGATTTCATGATACCTATTCTACACACCGCTGCAGGTGTTTTTTCGCCTGTCAAGCCTTGTGGCCAGTCTTGATCAATATATCCTTTACCTGTTTGTCTGTTAAAAGGCAGTGTGGCTGGATAATTTTCATTGTGGTACAAAGCATATAAGGTTTTACCTGTTTTGTCTTTGCTATCCTGGTAAACGGTTTCAAACCAAACAGCACCATGCAGTCCTTCTTTATCAGGTTTTACATTTTTGGGAAGAACGGGTTCAATAAATTCATGCGAAAGTCTATTGAATACTTCATCAGGCGTTTTACCATCGGCATATTTCAGGTCGCGGGCATCGCCCCAAAGCGGGTCTTCGCCATATTTTCCAGGAAAAATCCTTAAAGTATCCCCAATCCAAGCTTCCGCCATATTACAATCTACAAATGATTTGAAATAAATGGGTTGGGAGGCTGATAAACTGAAGAGTGGTATTTGCTTGTTTTCGGGCATATATGCCAGTATAGCTATTAACAGAAAACAGGACAGGATCAGCTTTTTCATAACCTACAATATTGACATTAAAAATAAGCTAAAAATCACTGTTCCTATTGCATGGTTAGTATAATTACTAATGCCTATTCTAAGTTTTACTAATGAACCATTCTACCTCATTCTAGTGCGATATTCTGCCTCTTACTAAGAAGATTCTACATCCCCTACTAAATAATAGCCTATGGCATCAAGGTAGATTTGTGTAGGAAAGTAATTCACTATTAAACTAAATTTTATGATACACGCACCTATTCCCATCAACGACAAAGAAAGGGTTCAGGAATTACATGATATGGATATCCTGGATACCCTAGAGGATGATAATTTTACAGATATCGTTCAACTGGCTTCCAAAATTTGTCAAACACCTATTTCTTTGATTTCATTGGTTGATTCTTCTCGTCAATGGTTTAAAGCTAAAATTGGTGTCACTGACACTGAAACACCGAGGAATATTTCTTTTTGCGGACATGCGATATTACATGACAATGATTTTTTTGAAGTGCCAGATGCTTTAAAAGATATCCGTTTTTTTGATAACCCTTTGGTTATTTCAGATCCTAATATCCGATTTTATGCAGGTGTTCAGTTGACAACTAAAAAGGGTTATAATATCGGAATGCTCTGTGTAAATGATACCAAGCCTAATAAATTAACTCCAGGACAGATCTTCGCTTTGAAAGTGTTAGGTAACCATGTGGCCAAAATGCTGGATCTGCGCATTACTAAAAAGCAATCTGAAGAAAAAAGTAAAAAAATTGAATCTCAGAATGAAATATTGAGAAAAATGCTATCAATCATCGCACATGATGTGCGTGGTCCAATTGGTTCTTTATTGAATATTTTTGAAATGAGCGAGGCAAAAATGATTGATGAAGCATCAAAGAATGAGCTTCTGAAAATGTCTAAAGCACAAGTGGAAAGTATTTTACACTTATTAAATAACCTGGTAGGTTGGGGCGTAGCAAATATAGAAAACAAGGTAACAAACAAGGTTAAAAGTCCTTTGAAAGATCTTGTTGACCAAGAAATAAGCCTATTACAATTGTCTGCAACCCTTAAAGAAAATACACTGTCAAATTTGGTGAATAAAGATGTAGTTCTTCCTGTAGAAAATGATATGATGCAGTTCATCGTTAGAAATTTGCTTACCAATGCCAACAAGTTCACGTCCAAAGGAAAGATAGTAGTGTATTCAGATAAAACAGAAGATCATTATACACTTACTTTCAATGATACAGGAAAAGGAATGGACGAAGAAACCATACAAACATTACTTGAAAACAATAAGATAATTACAACCCCCGGCACACACAATGAAAAAGGTAGCGGATTAGGTTTTAAATTAATCAAGGAGTTTGTGGAGAATGTTGGTGGAAGTATAAATATCGTTAGCGAATTAGGCAAAGGCACTTCAATTAGTCTGAACTTTCCTCTGAATTAGAATTTAAAATCCAGTACCCCGAAAAATAAGAAGGGCCCCAATTTGGGGTCCTTCTTTCAAACAAAAAACCAAAAAAATTATTGCTTTGTTACAGTATAAGTATAATTAGCAAAGTTTACTACAAACTTATAATTACCGGAAACATCTGGTCCTGGGAAATTAGCAGCAGCATTGTATTTAAATGTACCGCCAGCTTTCAGGGAAGATATTGAGTTGTCATCAACTGAAAACTTATTGCTCCAATCGCCATTTACAGGTAGCATCAGGTATTGCTTACCGCCGGTAATAGCTGTTGTTAATTCAAACTGTGTTGAATTAACACGGGTAAACCGTTGGCTTGGCACAGGAACAGGATTATTCCAACCACCTGCTGTTGCGTCACCCACTAAGAACAAACCGGTAGGCACTACTTTAGTGAAAGCTTCTACCTTAAATTTTCCGGCCTGAAAATCAAGTGTGATCAGGTATTTACCAGTTACAGTTGGTG
>CALRUV010000143.1:0-9695 GCA_943371455.1 Chitinophaga pinensis
AAACTCCAATTTCCCTTGCTCTACCTCATCCCTACACCACTCGGCAACCTAAAAGATATCACCCTTCGTTCATTAGAACTGTTGAAGGAAGTGGATGTGATTTTGTGTGAGGATACGCGTACTTCTTCCAAACTGCTCAATCATTACCAGATACAGAAACCGGTTTCACCTTATCATCAGCACAATGAACATAAAATTGTGCCGCATATAGTAGATCAGTTGAAAGCCGGTAAAAAGATGGCCCTCATCACAGATGCAGGTACACCGGGCATTTCTGACCCTGCTTTTTTATTGGTGCGAGAATGCATTAAGCAGGATGTTAAAGTGGAGTGTCTGCCAGGCGCTACTGCATTTGTTCCTGCTTTGGTAAATAGCGGCATACCCACCAATCGTTTTGTTTTTGAAGGATTTTTGCCTTTGAAGAAAGGAAGACAAACACTATTGAAAAAACTGGCAGAGGAGGAAAGAACTATGATCTTTTACGAAAGCCCCATGCGCTTAGTAAAAACCCTAAAGGAATTCAGCATCTATTTTGGATCTGAAAGATTATGTTCAGTAAGTAGGGAAATCTCAAAAATGTTTGAAGAAAATAAACGTGGATCATTATTGGATCTGATATCCTATTTTGAGTCAAAGTCTGTTAAGGGTGAAATCGTTATTGTACTTGCTGGAAAAGAGTAATGGACTTTAGTTTTATTCATACCAAACTATTACTTCTTCTATTTTCTTTCTTTTAATATCAGGAACCAAACAATTTGTTGATGGAAAGCCCACTGGCATCAATAAAAATGGTTTTTCATTTTCTGGTCTTTTCAACAAAGCGCTTAAAAAATTCATGGGCGAGGGCGTGTGTGTAAGTGATACAAGTCCAGCATGATGCACTGCAGCTAAGAATAATCCACATGCCAATCCGCAACTTTCAGTAACATAATAATTTTGATGCTTTTTGCCATCGGCTCTAAACTCGTAACTTCTTTTAAATACAATTACAAGATAAGGAGCTGTCTCCAAAAAAGGTTTTTGCCAACCGGTTTGTAATGGTGCCAGGTCCATTAACCATTCTTCACTCATGCGTTTTTCATAACTCTCTTTTTCTTCCAATTCGGCAGCTATGCGTATTTGCTTTTTTAAGTTGGGATCCGAAACTATACAAAAAGTCCAGGGCTGCTTGTGTGCACCTGATGGGGCAGTGGAAGCTGATCTTACTAAGTTTTCAATTACTTCTTTCGGTATATGTTTATCTGAAAAATCCCTAACAGTCCTTCTGCCATCAAGCCAATGATAAAATTCATGACTTCTGTGCAGCATTTCCTCATCATTATAGGTTTCTTTTATGTAAGGGATAAATGGGTGTTCTCCTATAAATATTTGTGACATTATAATATAATTTTCTGAAATTTACAGCTTCACTTTCAAATGCAGAACTATGTATAGATTCAATTTCAAACATTTTATTTTTTTTATTTTCATAATGCAACAAATGATGGCTGTTGCGCAATCCGACCGCTGGCAGCAGCGTGTTAAATACAATATCAATGTGAATATGGATGTAGTAACCAACCGGTTTAGTGGTACTGAAAAGCTGGAATACACCAATAATTCTCCCGATACCTTACATAGAGTATTCTTTCATGAATATTGGAATGCCTTTCAACCCGGCAGCAGTATGGACATGCGAAGCCTGGAACTGGGAAAAACAAGATTGTCTGATCCCAAAAAAAATACTGATGGCCTCGATTGGGATGCGCGTGTAAAAGATCGTATCGGAAAATTAAAACCCAATGAAATAGGTTACCAGCATATCAGGAGTTTGAAAATTAATGGTATTGAACAAATTTTGAAGGAGCAGGAAACCATTATGGAAGTGATCCTGACAAAACCGATTCTTCCCAAATCAAAAGTGGTGATGGATATTGTGTTTGAAGCACAAGTGCCTGTACAAGTTCGCAGAAGTGGCCGCGACAATGCAGAAGGTATTCGTTACAGTATGAGTCAATGGTATCCTAAATTAGCAGAATACGATTACCAGGGCTGGCATCCCAATCAATATATAGCTCGTGAGTTCTATGGAGTATGGGGCGATTTTGATGTAAACATTACCATCGATAAAAATTATATGGTTACTGCCGGTGGTGATCTGCTCAATGGTAACGATCTTGGTTTTGGGTATGAAGCCCCTGGTGTAAAACCAAAGCCTAATTCGGGTTCTACTAATACCTGGAAATGGCAAGCATACAATGTGCATGATTTTATGTGGGCCGCTGATCCCAATTATAAAATGATCACCCGAACCCTAAAAGATGGTCCATTGATCAGGGTGGTATACAAAGCAGTGGATTCTCTCGAAAATAGGTGGCAAAAAGTAGCAGATACGGCTGCTTTGGCATACCCCATCATAGCAAAAACATTTGGCGCATATCCTTACAAGACCTACAGCTTTATCCAGGGTGGTGATGGCGGTATGGAATATCCGATGGCTACCTTAATGAATTCTGCCAGTTCTGGATTGGCCTTACATGAATGGATGCATACCTGGTATCAAATGTTGATGGGCACTAACGAATCCTTGTATCCATGGATGGATGAAGGTTTCACAGATTACAGCAGTACACGTGTGATGGCTACACTGAGAAATAGTCCGGGATTCTGGTACAACGAATCTTATAGAGGTTATTTTAATTTGGCCAAAAGCGGACTGGAAGAGCCTGCCAGCACACATTCAGATCATTACAATACTAATTACGCATATGGTAATGCAGCTTACAGCAAAGGCGCAGTATTTATGTCGCAATTGGGTTATATCGTAAGTGATAGTATTCGTGATAAGATCTTATTGGCTTATAATAACCAATGGCGTTTCAAACACCCAAATCCTGATGATTTTATCAGGGTGGCAGAGAAGCTGAGTAATATGGAGCTCGACTGGTACAAAGAATATTGGATCTATAGCACAAAGCAAATAGATTATTCCGTTGGTGACATTAATGTAAAAGAAGGTAAAGGATTTGTCACCATCAAACGCGTAGGTAAAATGCCGATGCCTGTAGATGTATTGGTTACTTACAAAGACGGATCACAGGAACTGCACTACATGCCTTTGAATATGATGTTTGGCGCAAAACCCGCAGAGAATAATACCCCCAGAACCGTGCATACACCATGGTCATGGACACATCCCGAATATTCATTCGAAATAAGCAAAAGCATCGGACAAATAAAATCAATTGAAATAGACCCCAGTCAGCGTTTGGCAGATCTGAATAGGTCGAATAATAGATTGGTTATTCCGGATTAGATAATTATGGATTGGCAGATTACGGATTGGAGGATAGATAAATCCCAAATTTTCAAATTTTCAAATTTTCAAATTCGTAATCCGCAATCCGCAAATTCGTAAATTCGCAATCCTCAATCCCTACTTCGCCGCATGTATCACAAACTTTTCCTGAAAATAATCTTCAGCAAAAATTTTATAGATCGGCATCATCTTGGGTCTTAGACCGCTTTCGAAAATTTCTTGTGCAAGGTCGCCACCTTTTAAACAGATGAGCCCATTGGGTAAGGTTTTGTTATGGTCTTTCTTTAATAGTGGGGCACTCCATTTCCATAGATCTTTAAGCGGTGCAACGGCTCTTGAAATGGCGTAATCGAATTTTCTGTTTTTAATATCTTCAGCCCGGGTATGTTGAATGGTGATGTTTTTGATATTGGCACCTGCGCAAACTGCTTCTACCACTTTTAATTTTTTGGCAATACTATCTACTAAGTGAAATTTTACTTTTGGAAAAAAGATGGCCAGTGGAATACCCGGAAATCCGCCACCACAGCCAATGTCAATAATTTGGGTACCCGGCTCAAAATCTGCAATGGCTGCAATACTTAGCGAATGCAATACATGGTGCAAATAAATGGAATCGATATCTTTTCTGGATATCACATTAATTTTTGCATTCCATTCTGTATATAATTCTTCTAATGCCGTGAATTGTTTCACTTGCTCCTCACTGAATTCGGAAAAATATTTTAGGATTAATCCCAGTTTTTGCGGGGCGCTTTCCATATGGCAGGTAAGGTAAAAATGAAATAAAAGAACATCCAAATATCCAATAATAAAAACCAGGGCAACAAATCAGTTTCATTCAATTTCTTCATGGCTTTGTAAAAAACGATTCCTTGAATAATAAAGCGCAATCCAAATAAAGATAAAGGCAACCACCAATTGAAGAAAATGATAGAAACAACCAACAAAGGATAGATTATGAAAAAGGAAAAAGAATATAGTCCTAATAAAAATTTATGCTTTGGTTTATAATACCTGCCCGTTGTATAATGTCGGTATTTCTGCGTCATCCAATCGCTCCATCGTTTTTTTGGTTCACTTACAGTATGCGCATCAGGGTCAATTACAATACGGGTATTTGCTGCTGTAGCTACCTGGTTAATGAACAGGTCGTCATCACCACTGGGGATTTGGTTGATGGAAGAAAATCCTTTATTACGTAAAAAAACTTCCTTTTTATAACTAAGGTTTCTGCCTACGCCCATATAAGGTGTGCCAGCCAATGCATAGGAGAGGTATTGTAAGGCGGTATGAAATGTTTCAAAGCGAATCAGTTTATTTAAAATGCCTGGTCTCTTATGGTAAGCACCATAGCCCAAAACGATCTCCGTATCTTCATCATAAGCATCCTGCATTTTTTGCATCCAGAATTCTGAAACAGGCGTACAGTCTGCATCAGTAAGTAACACAATTTCATATTTCGCACTGCGGATACCCATCGACAAGGGGAATTTCTTTCCACTGATCATCTTGGCTTCCTGGGTTAAAAGAATATGGTTGATGTTTTTGAATGATTTTTTAAACTCATCAATCACGTAACGACCTTCATCAGTAGAATTGTCATTTACCAGAACTACTTCATGCGTTGTTTTATAATCCTGTACCAAAACACCGGGAAGGTTTCTCGTAAGGTTATCCGCTTCATCTCTGGCACAAATGATCACCGAAATGGGATGCTCATGCGTTACTACTCTGGCAGCATCTTTATAAAATGCCAGTTTGCTGAAAAAATACAGATAATAAAATAGCTGAATGGCTATTACGGTACAAAAAGCATAGAATACAATGGTCCATGCAATGGCTGGTATCATCATTCCGCAAAAATAGCGTATTGAAGCATTGGGGAATAGGGTGTGGACAATTCCCTATTTTTGCGCCATGCCAAGATTGGAATTCACATTAGAATCAACTGCAAATGGGTCAAAAGCAAGGGCAGGTAAAATTAAGACCGACCATGGCGAGATCCTCACACCTATTTTCATGCCTGTTGGAACCGTGGGTACAGTAAAATCCGTTAACCAACAGCAGTTAAAAAAAGAGATTCAGGCTCAGATTATCTTAGGCAATACCTATCATTTGTATCTCCGCCCCGGCACTGAAGTAATGAAAGCTGCAGGGGGATTGCATCGTTTTATGGGTTGGGATCGGCCTATTTTAACGGACAGTGGTGGTTACCAGGTTTTTTCTCTAGCTGCCAATCGTAAAATAAAAGAAGAAGGTGTTTTGTTTCAATCGCATATTGATGGGAGCCGGCATTTATTTTCACCTGAATCTGTGATGGATATCCAAAGAAGTATTGGGGCTGATATTATCATGGCTTTTGATGAATGTCCGCCTTACCCCAGTGATTATACTTATGCAAAAAAAAGCATGGAACTAACCCATCGCTGGCTCAACCGTTGTTTTGATCGGTTAGCAGAAACGCCCGATAAATATGGCTATACCCAGAATCTCTTCCCTATTGTTCAGGGGAGTACATATAAGGATTTGCGACAGGCATCTTGTGAGTATGTGGCTTCTACAGAGGCGGCAGGTAATGCCATTGGCGGATTAAGCGTGGGAGAACCTGAAGAAATGATGTACGAGTTTACGGATCTATGTACCGATTTTTTACCGGTACAAAAACCTCGCTATTTAATGGGTGTAGGTACTCCATGGAATTTATTGGAGTGTATTGACAGAGGCATTGATATGTTTGATTGTGTGATGCCAACCCGAAATGGCAGAAATGGGATGCTCTTTACCACCGAAGGCGTTATCAACATCAGAAATAAAAAATGGGCAACAGATTTTTCACCCATTGATCCAGGATTGGATTGTGTATCCAGTCAATACTATTCAAAAGCCTATCTGCGTCATTTGTTTGTGGCAGATGAGTTGCTGGCATTACAATTGGCCAGCATGCAAAATCTTTCCTTCTATCTTTGGCTCATAGGAGAGGCACGCAAACAAATTCTGGCAGGAAATTTCACCAGCTGGAAAGCAGGAATGATGGAGATTATCAAGAAAAGACTTTAACTTTTCTCCTTTGCCCTATCCATAGCTGAACTGTATCTTTACGGTATATATTATGATGAAGAAAATAGACTGGTACATACTGAAGAAATTTCTCACCACTTTTTTCTTTGCCATATTTCTTTTTTCTATCATCTCCGTGGTTGTTGATGTAAGTGAAAAAACAGATGATTTTGTAAAATCGCAATTAAGTGTAAGGAAGATCATTACACTGTACTATTTTGGTTTTATACCCCATATCATTGCGCTTTTATTCCCACTTTTTGTTTTTATTGCTGTCATTTTTTTTACGTCTAAAATGGCGGGTAAAAGTGAGATCATTGCTATACTGGCCAGTGGAACATCTTATGCCAGATGGCTAAGGCCCTATTGGGTTGGTGGCAGTATATTGATGGTCATTTTATGGTTCGCTAATCAATATGTGGTTCCCAATGCCAATCAGTTGCGGGGTAATTTTGAGGCAAAATATATAGACGGGAATAATACTTATAACTCACTCATAGCACCACCTTCTAACATCTATTTAAGGATTGATTCTTTTACTTATGCAGGAATTTATTCTTATGATACAGCCACCAAAAGGGGCGGCCCGGTTTTTATGTACCGTGAAAAAAATAAAATGGTTGTCCAAAATATGCGTGCTGATGTGATACTATGGGATACAGCCATCAATAAATGGCGATTAGAATCTTTGATAGACAGAAAACTGGAACCATTACAAGAGACTGTTGTACTTGAGGCCAGCCGGATAATGAAATACAATTTCAAGCCTTATGATCTGAGCAGGGATAAATATACCAAAGACAAACTAACGTCACCCGAGTTAGATAAGTTCATTAAATTGGAAGAGTTAAGGGGATCGGAGGGGTTAAATGAATTAAAAGTAGAACGTTACCGAAGGGAAGCCACCTGCGTTACCGTTTTATTACTTACCCTAATTGGTGCCATAGTTGCAGGTAAAAAAGTGAGGGGGGGCAGCGGTGTACACCTGGCGGTAGGTTTTGTGATTGCGGCCCTATTTATTATTACCGACAGGTTTTCAACTATTTTTTCAACCAAAGGTAATTTACCACCCTTATTAGCTGCCTGGATTCCGAACATTATCTTCCTGTTTGTTGTTATTTATCTTTATCGAAAAGCACCTAAATAATTTAGCGATTATTTAGTAATCCGGTAACCTAATTGTTTTGTGCCATAGGTCAACTTGTTTTACCTTTAGTCCTTCTATTATATCACCGTTTTTCGCGCTGCAAAGCCATATTTAGAAACATTAATACACGCTTAACATGGGAATTGTAAAAGAAAGGTTCAAGGCAAAG
Organism: Chitinophaga pinensis; assembly: GCA_943371455.1. Lineage (GTDB taxonomy): Bacteria > Bacteroidota > Bacteroidia > Chitinophagales > Chitinophagaceae > Sediminibacterium > Sediminibacterium pinensis_J. The sequence continues at coordinate 7,675 of CALRUV010000143.1, forward strand.
GCAGATGTAGCCAATACAGAAATTAAAGATATCCTGAAAGAACATGGCTCCCGCAAAATTGGAGAAGTAACCCTGGCGCAGGTTTACCAGGGAATGCGAGGTATTACTGGCCTTGTAACAGAAACCAGTTTACTCGATGCCCATGATGGTATCCGTTTCAGGGGCTATTCCATTCCCGAATTACAACAGAAATTACCCAAAGCCCCTAAAGGTGGAGAGCCTTTACCTGAGGGCTTATTTTTTCTGATGTTACTCGGTGAATTGCCAACCGAAGAAGAAGTGGCACATATGACCAATGTTTGGCAACGCCGCAGCCATGTACCTAATTATGTTTTTGCAACCATTGATGCTTTGCCTATCAGTGCGCATCCTATGACCATGTTTGTAACGGGTGTGATGGCTTTACAAACAGAAAGTAATTTTGCAAAAGCCTATGCAAAAGGATTGAACAAAAAAGATTACTGGACATATATTTACGATGATACGATGGATCTGATCTCGCGCCTGCCAAGGATTGCGGCTTATATCTATCGCAGAAAATATAAGGACAACCAGCATATTCAACCCAATGGCTTATTAGATTGGGCAGGAAACCTGGCCCATATGATGGGTTATGAAGATGAAAGTTTTAAAGAACTCATGCGTTTGTATATGACCATCCATGCCGATCATGAAGGCGGTAATGTTTCAGCGCATACCACACACCTGGTAGGTTCTGCACTAAGCGATCCTTATCTAAGCTATGCAGCGGGTATGAATGGTTTGGCTGGCCCTTTACACGGACTGGCAAACCAGGAAGTGATCAAATGGATCTTTGAAATGCAGGATCAATTAGGTACGGATGCTCCTACCAAAGAGCAGATTGCTGACTATGTGCAGAAAACATTATCATCCGGAAAAGTAGTGCCGGGCTATGGTCATGCGGTTCTCCGTAAAACGGATCCTCGTTTTACTGCCCAAATGGAATTTGGTAAAAAGCATATGCCCGATGATAAACTGGTTAATACCGTTTGGAATATTTACGAAACGGTTCCCCCCATTTTACAATCACTGGGAAAAATTAAAAACCCCTGGCCCAATGTAGATGCACATAGTGGTGCTCTATTGGTGCATTATGGTATGGTGGAATATGAGTTCTACACGGTATTATTTGCCGTAAGCCGTGCCCTGGGCGTACTTGCCAGTCTTTGTTGGGATCGTGCACTCGGCTTCCCGCTGGAACGCCCTAAATCGGTAACCACCGAATCGGTTAAGTTATGGCTGGAAGGGAAGGATGAGATTTGGGAGTGAGACATTCCGAACGCAGCGAAGTTCGTGCGGAATCACAGCAACGTTAATAGGTCATTTCGAACGCAGCGCAGCGAAGAGAGAAATCTCACTCATCTGTATAAGATTTCTCACCCGCTGAAGCGGGTTCGAAATGACAGGAACATTGAAAACCTCCCTACTTTTTCTAACTTTAGGAAAAACTGTGCATGGCAAAATCAATCTCCAAAAAAGCAATCCCCAAAAAAGCAGTAACCAAATCAGCAAAGACTGCCAAGCCTGGGAAAGAAGAACGCAGCATCAATATCAAGTATGCCGATAAGTCTGCGGGACAGCCCGAGCTGGCCATCATTTTTGAGGCCATCAAAAAAATGCTTTTGCCCTACGATAAGAAAAGAAACCTGGTGTTGCATATGGGTACGGGCGGACAGGCTAACCTGGTTAGTCATATGCCTGTAGTGATCGAAGGCAGAAAGAAAGAAGAAATGTGGTTTGTATCAGCATTGGTGCAAAAAGGATATGTTGGGTTCTATTACATGCCAATTTATGGCAATGAAAAAATGAAGACAGATTTCAGTCCTGAATTCATGAAATGTTTGAAAGGCAAATGTTGTTTTCACATCAAGAAAAACGATCCGCTGATCATGAAAGATATCCAGAAAGCGATTAAATTGGGATATGCTGCGTTTGTAGAGCGGGGATGGATTTAGAAGAGGAACAGAGGAACAGATGAATGTCGAATATCGAATGTCGAA
>CALRUV010000144.1:0-9545 GCA_943371455.1 Chitinophaga pinensis
GCATTTCTGCGTAACTCTTTCCCCAATTCTCTATATACAGCTCGGTCGTAATCCTTATTTGTTGCTGCATCAAAACAATTCTCTGAAAAATAATGAATCACATGATTGGCGGCTATTCTGGCACTGGTCATGGCATTTCCGATACCATCGCCCGAAAGTGGATCTATCAAAGAACCTGCATCACCACAAAGTAAAAAACGGTTTCCTGATAACGCAGCAGTACAATTACTCAGTGGCAAACCAAATCCTTCAATAGGATTGTTTAAATTTACTTTTGTAAAGCGCATTTTTAATTCAGGAAACTCATTTATTATTTCGAGAAGCGCTTTTTTTAAATTAATTTTTTTCTTTGAAATCGTTTCTGAAAGCATCCCGAAACCAATATTACAATACTCATTGTTTACCGGAAACAACCAAAAATACCCTGGCATATATTTTTTTGAGAAAAACACTTCATTTAAACCAGATTTAATTTCTGTAATATCTTTTAAATAGGTTCTTACAGCAGCGGAATACATTTTTTTGTCAACCATAAATCCAGCCTGTTTTTTAGCAATAATAGACTGTGCCCCATCACAGCCAATCACAATAGAAGTAGTGAAACGATAAGTACTGGTGGTCAATTGTACAAAATCTGGTTTTACACTTACCGACAGAACAGTAGTATTTTCGAAAATCCGTGTTTTTGTTCTTGCAAGGTTTAATAACAAATTATCGAACTCTTTACGCATGCAGTTGAAAGTTTCATTTTTCCAGTGAAAAATAAAATCTTTACCTGATGAAGTTACGATCCGTGTTCTGTTGATAGTTACTTTTCTCTCAAAATGCAAAAGTGCTTCAGCATATTCCCTATTTATTTTTTTTAATTCTTTTATTACCCTGGTAGGGATGGCATCGCCACAGATTTTATCACGTGGGAATACAGCTTTATCTATTATTGCAACTTTAAGGCCACTATGCTCTAAAGCTAGAGCGCAGGTTGAACCCGCCGGTCCGGCTCCAACAATAATCACATCAAAATGAAGAGAAGAATCTTTCATAAATGATCCTCAGAAAAGATAGTTATGTAAACTATAAAAGTAGAACATTTAATGTACTTTGAAACCCATAGAAGCAGAAAAGCACCGGATACTTATCCGATGCTTAAAATTATCTTTTTTACAACTATAGAAGTCAATACTAATTCAATAAACTAGTAACGTTTATTAAACTGTCCGCCGCCTCTTCCTTCCTGTCTGCCTCCACTATTGCGGTTATCGCCACGTTGCGTATTGCCGTTACCGCCATTATTCCTATTTCTCCCATCCTGGCGTCCACCACCAGCATTGCGATTGTCTCTTCCGCCAGTTCTTCCTTCCTGTCCCTGTCTGCCACCGCCACCTCTTCCGCCAAAATTTTGCTGCCAGCGACCGCCACCGCTGCTGCGTGGGTATTCATCTCTTTCAAAATTCTGGTTACGATGCTTGATATATGGGGTATTGCTGAACTCCAGTTGACCACCTGTAATACTATTCAATTCTGTACGTATGGTATCATCATGAACCAGTTCTTTATGCCAGTTACTGTAAGCCAGTTTCATGTAGTAGGCAATTGCATGTGCAAAGCCAGCTTTCTTTTCCGGGTCTTCTTCTTTCAATGCCTTATCGATCACCACTTCCAGGTTTTTACCCAAGTGGGCGTATTTGGGATGGCGTTTGGGATAAGGCAATGGATCGGGCTTCTGCTTATAGGTTTCCTTTTGTGGTTTAGGATAGGGACTATCCACATCCAACTTAAAATCACTGATAAAGAAAAGGTGGTCCCAAAGTTTATGACGGAAGTCTTCTACATTCTTCAAATGCGGATTCACGAATCCCATCAGTTCTATCACAGAATGTGCCTGCTGCTGACGTTTTTCCTTGTCCTCAATGGTTAAAAGATACTCCACCATTTTTTGTACATGGCGGCCATATTCTTTCATGCCCAGGTAATTTCTTTCCGTATTGTATTCCATATAATTATTCATCTACAATAACAAATGTAAGTAAATAGGAGTGATTTTAATGATTGCGGGTTATGATCCTGGGGTTGGCGTGTATTTGCATGAATTAATTAGCGAAACGCTAACAAAGCAGGAATTCAGTAGAATCTGCCTGAAATCATATGAATACAGCGATTATCTTTGCCGGATGGAAGAGTTATTGCAACAGATTGAGGTATACCGGTTAGAAATAACCGCTTTTGAAGCAAATACACCAGAACTGGTTGAGGAATTCCGTATTAGGTTTCTGGGTACCAAAGGCATAGTGAAAAATATCATGGGCGAAATGCGAAATGTGCCCAATGAGCGTAAAAAGGAATTTGGCCAATTATTGAATGATTTCAAAATTTTTGTTGAGAACAAATACGATCTGCTGAAAGGGGCAAACCTGCAAGCCAACCCAGCAACTGAAAAGCGGATCGATCTTTCCATGCCCGGCAATACCATTCCAGTTGGTTCCAGACATCCTTTAAATATTGTTCGTAGCCAGATTGTTTCTATTTTTCGCAGACTCGGTTTTGCTGTTGCAGAAGGACCGGAGATAGAGGACGACTGGCATAATTTTGGTGCCATGAATTTGCCGGAAGACCATCCGGCACGTGATATGCAGGACACATTTTATATCCATCAAAACCCATCCTGGTTATTGCGAACACATACCAGCAGTGTACAGGCAAGGGTGATGGAATCACAAAAGCCACCTATACGGGTTATTTGTCCGGGAAGAGTGTACCGCAATGAAACCATCAGTGCACGTGCCCATTGTTTTTTTCATCAGGTAGAAGGATTGTATATAGATGAGAATGTAAGTTTTGCAGATTTGAAGCAGACCCTTTACTTTTTTGTGCAGGAAATGTTTGGGAAGGATGTGAAAGTACGTTTCAGGCCAAGTTATTTTCCTTTTACAGAGCCCAGTGCTGAAATGGATATCAGTTGTTTGATCTGTGGAGGGGATGGTTGTAATATCTGTAAACATACCGGATGGGTAGAGATATTGGGCAGTGGTATGGTGCATCCAAATGTGTTGGATAATTTTGGTATTGATTCCAATAAATATACTGGCTTTGCATTTGGTATGGGTGTTGAACGTATCACACAATTAAAATACCAGGTGAATGACCTGCGTTTATATTCTCAGAACGATGTTCGATTTTTGAAACAGTTTACAGGGGTGGTCTGATTGTCATCTTACAAACATTGTGGAAGGGTACGATCATTAAATGCAGATATGTTTCTACAACATAGATCATTATGATTTTAAAAAGCATAAGTATTTGATTTTGAGCAAAAGATAATGGTTACAAACCGCTTAAAAGCTTACCTTTATTTTTAACCCCTGTAACTTTTTTCTATGCTTGTTATCCTTTGCTTTTTTCTAGGCCATTGGTTTTTATCTCTTTTCTTTCATTCTTTTTTTCTACATCGTTTTTGTTCGCATAAAATGTATACCACTTCCAAAAACTGGGAACGTGTATTTTACCTTACTACCTGGTTTATGCAAGGCTCCTCCTACCTGGTGCCAAGGGCCTATGGTGTGATGCATCGAATGCACCATGTTTATAGTGATACGGAGAAGGATCCGCATTCGCCCCATTTTTTTAAAGATGTATACCAGATGATGCAAAGCACTGTTTTGATCTTCCGTAGTTTTGTTACCGGTAAAAGTTTACCTGAGGAACAGTTTACAAAAGAGTACCTGCCTGTTTGGGATAGGCTCGATAAGTTTGGCCATCATTGGTTAACGCGACTGGTATTTATGGCCGGATATACCGCTGTATATGTTTTTTATGCACCCAATATGTATTGGTTTTTGTTATTGCCTATTCATTTTTTAATGGGGCCTATTCAGGGTGCTGTAGTTAATTGGTGCGGACATAAATATGGGTACAGCAATTTTAATAATGGCGATCATTCAAAGAATACTTCACCCTGGGGTATTTTATTAATGGGAGAATTGTTCCAGAACAACCACCATTATGCAAAAGATGATGCAAATTTTGCCAAGAAATGGTTTGAGTTTGATCTTACTTATTCAATCATGAGAGTCTTTCATGCTATAGGCATCATCACTTTAATTCCTGCATCCGCACCTAATAATGAAACAAAATTGACTGCAACGGTATAAATTGCAGTAATGAGTACAGTGCACTCAACCAAAGGTGTTGTATTGCGTACAATCAAGTACGGAGATACCAGTATTATTACTTCTGTATACACGGAATTATTTGGCATTCAGCAATACATTGTAAAAGGGGTTAGGCAGCGTACGAAAACTTCTTCAGGTAAAGCCAGTTATTTTATTCCTGCGGCGATCTTAGAAATGCAAGTGTACCATAATGAAATGAAACAACTACAGTTCATCAAGGAATATGACTGGGCTTACATGTATGAATCTGTTTTATTTGATGTTGTTAAAAATACCGTTGCACAATTTGCTATGGAATTGCTGCAACATTGCCTAAAAGAACCAGAAGCTAACCCCGAATTATTTTATCTTATAGAAGATACTTTAAAGCAATTAGATAAGGGTAACCATACTTTAACTGGCAACCTGCCTTTATATTTTACCCTACACTTAGCTGCCGAATTAGGCTTTCAATTACAGGGCTCGTTTAGCAGCAAAACGCCCGTGATTGATCTGCAGGAGGGAAATTTTGTAAAAAACATTCCTTTGCACCCCTATTATTTAGAAGGCAATTTAGCCGAGATCACATCAGCCATTTCTAATTTGTCATTCTACGATGAATTAGAAACCATTCAGTTAAACAAAAGCATCAGGCGTGATTTGCTGGAAGCCTATCAATTATACCTCTCATTGCATATTGCAGGCTTTGGACAAATGAAAAGCTTTGCAATTCTGAAGGAAGTGCTTTCCTGAGAGATTTTTAAAAAACATTCTCAAAATTTTAAAAAATGGATTAGGTCTATTTGTTTAATTTTTTACCTAAATACGTGCTAATTCGTGCATCAATATTAGCTATATCCATGTAAAAAATAGATTTTTAGAGAGATTTAGAACTATTTTGTAAAAATAATGTTTAACTTTGGCGTATAAAACATTAAACATATTTTCATTCTTTAACCTAAAAACTACAAACATGTTACAAAACCTCCTAAACGCAACTGCAATTGCCAGTGACAATTATGTTGCGTTTACCTTTTTCATTGGTACGATGGCCATGATGGCAGCATCGGTATTTTTCTTTTTCGAGTTAAATAATACCGACAAAAAATGGCGAACATCTTTATTGGTTTCTGGAATTATCACTTTTATTGCTGCAGTTCACTACTATTACATGAGAAGTTACAATCTGGAAACAGGTGATTCTCCTACCTTCTTCCGTTATGTTGACTGGATCTTGACTGTGCCTCTTATGTGTGTTGAGTTTTATTTGATTACCCGCAAAGTGGGTGCTACACAAGGATTATTATGGAAATTGATTTTTGCTTCATTGGTTATGCTGGTAACAGGATACATTGGAGAAGCAATCTATGGTGCTGAATCACAAAGCTGGATCTGGGGTGCTATCAGTGGTGCTGCCTATTTCTACATTGTTTACCTGGTATGGTTTGGTGATGTTGCTAAACTAGCAGGAAACGCTGGTCCGGCAGTAGCAAAAGCTAATAAAACATTGGCATGGTTTGTACTGGTTGGATGGGCTATCTATCCATTAGGTTATATTTTAGGAACCAATGGTGGTCTTTTTGGAATGCAATTGGTATCTGATCCTAAAGCAGCTCAGGCTTCAATGGATATTATCTACAATATTGGCGACGCTATCAACAAAATTGGATTTGGTTTGGTTATCTACGCATTAAGCCGTAGCGAAGAAAAAGCATAATTCAATTTGATTAAGAAAAAACGAATAGGGTTGCAATAATCAATTTATTGCAACCCTTTTTTATATAATGGAAACAACTAGTTACGATATTATAATATTAGGCGGAGGCTGCGCTGGCATGCAACTCATGTATCAGTTAATGCAGCATTCTCAGTACAAAGGGCAATCCATTCTCATACTTGATGCAGACAAAACGTACACACAAAAAAAATCATGGTGCTTATGGCATGATTCAAATGCGCACCCTTATCAATCAATCTTTAATACAACATGGAACAATATTTCTGTAGGGTTTCCAGATGGTACACAGCAGAAAAAAATCAATCCTTACCGCTATAGTTATATGAAAAGTGAAGTATTTTTTGATTTTCATTTTGATATCATAAAACAAAATCAAGGCCTTACTTATACAAACGATACGGTAATAAATATTCAAAAATCAGATAACCAGTTTATTATTGAAACCAATAATGGCTATGTAAGAACCGAAGCTTTATATTCAAGTTATTGGGATCAAACTGAAGTATTCAACAAGTCCAATCTATTTTTAAAACAACAATTTTACGGCTGGGAAATTAAAACAGATACACCTGTTTTTGACGATGGATCCGCCACATTAATGGATTTTAGTATTCCGCAAACAAATGGCGTCAACTTTGCATATGTATTACCTTACAGTTCTACCCATGCTTTGGTTGAAATAACCGGTTTTTGTGCAGAAGATTACAGCACCGATTTTTTTGAAGAAGTATTAACCCACTATATAAGAAAAAACTGGAAGACATCCTATCAAATAATTAAAACAGAACATTCAAGTTTACCAATGACCAACTATGCATTTGGCAGATATACCGCTGATGGTGCCATTACCATTGGTACAGCGGCCGGAATGGTAAAGCCTACAACTGGTTATGCTTTTAACAGGATTACCAGAGATAGTTTGCAACTGGCTGATGATTATTTTACGAATCGCTTGCCCGCTAATTTTACTAAAAGTCGGTTTAAATTTTATGATAGGTTACTTTTACAATTGTTAAAAGACAGTCCAGATAAAGCTTTGGATATTTTAATGCAGTTATTCCGTAAAGTGCCTTACCAAACAATTCTGAGATTTTTAGATGAGGACACCTCTCTGTTTCAGGAAGCATCATTGTTTGCTAAATTACCTAAGAAAGACTTTTTAAAACAACTATTCTGATGCAGAGCCTCCTTTTTAAAAATGATCAGTTCCGGGAAAGGCTTTTTATTTTAAAAGTTATTCTTATCATACTTTTTACTATCCTGCATCATTTTGTGATAATGATTCCCAGTGCATCACAATGGGTCTTTTTTGGTATATTAGTTCTTATCACCGGAATTCCTCATGGGGCTTTAGATCACCAGGTTGCCAAACAAAGCAGTAAATTAAATAATCGTTCATTTTCTCAGACTGGTTTTTACTTTCGTTATTTGGTTCCAATGGTAGCATATGGTATTTTTTGGTTTTTGTTTCCAACCATCTCCCTGTACATTTTCTTCCTTTTATCTGCCTTTCATTTTGGCGAAACTGACTTGACCATTAATGCTGATCAATCTTCATGGCCTACCATACTATTACAAACCAGTTATGGGTTGTTGGTATTGTTTGTTATATTATTTTTCAATATTCAGGAAGTAATACCTATTCTTGATCAAATCGATATTTTTACTCCTTCCCTGATTGTTTTTTTAAAAAGTGACACTGCATCTTTATATAGTTTAACTGCTGCTTTCATCTTATTTGTGTTTGCATTGGGCTGGTATAGTTTTTCGCAAAAACTTACAGCTGTATTCTTGCTACGTTTATTTATTTTGCTTTTGGTGGTTGTATTCAGTTCACTCAGTCTATCCTTGCCGCTCAGTTTTGCTATTTACTTTGGCCTCTGGCATTCGGTTATCTCTCTGCAAAATATTCGTCAACACCTATCTTCTTCGGAAGAAAAAAATGTAACCTGGTTGAATGTCTTTATAAAATGTATTCCGTTTACACTCTTTTCTTTTGCAGGAATATTTGCTTTGATTTTTCTATTCAACTTAAATAAAAATATGCATCTTTTCCTGATAGGTTTATTCATTGGTATTTCCATTTTGACCTTGCCTCACCAGGAAGTAATGAGTAAAATGTATTTTCACATCAGAAAAAAGCCTGCCGAGTAAAATCCTTTGTATACTTAGATAATTCTCGCAATTTTAGAATGCTTTGACAATTGATTATTGACCAGCTCACTGATCAAAACAACACCCGGCCTTTTTCCTTTATCGAAACTCCCCAAAAAATCTTCAAAGCCTAATGCCCTTGCGCCGTTTAAAGTAGCCCATTGTAATTGCTCTGTTAAGGGTATGTAAGGGAATTGTTTACTGATGGTTTTCATTTCGTCCAGAATACTCAGGCTATGGTTGCTGGCCAAACTATCTGTTCCTAAAACGATAGCAGCTTGTTTTTTTCTAAACTGTTCAATAGGAGGCATGGCATCATTGATATATTGATTTGCATTGACACACAAACAATAATGATACCTTGTATTTTGTTCTTTTGAAATTTCACGGATAAAATCAAGGTCGTTGGGTTTGGTAAATGTATCATGAACCAACAAAACCTGATCAGCACCGCCAAAATGATGTGCCACTGATTGCAAACTACTTTTGCCTGTGGGTTGATAAAAACTGGTATCCACTTTCAATTGATCATAGAGTCTTGTGAAATCACCATTTTTAAAACCTATAAAATCATCTTCAAAATAGGTTTCCTGGTTATGCAGGGAGGTTGTTTTGTTTTGGTAATAAGGCGCTATTAAATGCCATAATTCTTTGGAAACCGAATAAGGTGCATGCGCGCACATGCTGAGTTTACATTGTTCGCTTTGCAATTCTTCAAATTGCTGGTAAGCTGCCAACCCGTTTTGAAAACGCATATCTGCTATTTGGGGCGACCAGCCGCTGATCTCCAGAAATACCTGCCAGGCAAGGTTGTTTTTAGATTTTTGGTGAAAGCTTGTTGCATTATTACTGATATCGCCAACGGCAACAATGCCATTTTGAATCATGGATGATTCTGCATCACTGATAGCCTGTAAAATGTCATCTTCCGGAAAATGTCTGAGAGCAAGGATTGATAATATAAAATCTACCAGTCCGGTTTTTTCAGGAATCAAACCTTTCATGTGGCTGAGTTCGATATGGCAATGGCAATTAACAAAGCCGGGACTGAGGATGCCATCAATTGTCTGAATATCCAAACCGGCTTCCTTTTCTAAAACGATATTGTCAATTTTTCCGTTTTCGTCGGTAATCAAAACCATATCCGGTCCGAGCATTTCGGTACCTGTAAAAATTTGTTCTGCTTGGAATTTTCGGTAGGTCATTATGCACAAATGTATTTAAGGAAAGGGGTATTGCCACAAATCACACAGATTAGCACAGAATACTTTAACTGTGTTAATCTGTGTAACTTGCCTGCCGGCAGGCAGGTCTGTGGCAAAAAAAACAGCACAGATACCTTCCTACACCTGAATTGTGCGACGCAACAGCCGCCCTATAGCAGCACTGGAGCCGATTTTTTAAGCAATATTAAAAAATATGTCAAAATTATTATTGAATATCAATAAGTTACAAAGGTGCGATCAAAAATACTTTCTAAAATCTTTGGAAAATTGACTGGTCAGGGG
>CALRUV010000145.1:0-9444 GCA_943371455.1 Chitinophaga pinensis
GTGATCTCTTTGGACCTGGCAGCATTGGTGGCCGGTACCAAATACCGCGGCCAGTTTGAAGAAAGAATGAAAGCGATCATGAATGAACTGGAAAAGAACAGGGATGTGATCCTTTTTATAGATGAAATTCATACCATCGTTGGTGCCGGTGGTGCCAGTGGTTCATTGGATGCTTCCAATATTTTTAAACCAGCACTTGCCAGGGGAGAACTGCAATGTATTGGTGCATCTACATTAGATGAATACCGAATGTACATTGAAAAAGATGGCGCATTAGACAGGCGTTTCCAAAAAGTATTGATAGAGCCGCCTAGTGTGGAAGAGACCATTCTGATTCTGAATAATATCAAATCGAAATACGAGGATTTCCATAATGTAACATATTCGGATGATGCAATTGATGCCTGTGTGAAATTGAGCGACAGGTACATGACAGACAGGTTATTGCCCGATAAAGCCATTGATGTATTGGATGAAGTAGGCGCAAGGGTGCACCTGAAAAACATCAATGTGCCATTGGATATTGTTGATCTGGAAAAGAAAATTGAAGACGTAAAGAACGAAAAAAATAAAGTAGTCAAAAGTCAGCGTTTTGAAGAAGCAGCTTCTTTGCGTGATACAGAAAAGAGATTGGGTGAAGAGCTGGAAAAAGCAAAAAATCAATGGGAGGAGGAAAGCAAGCACAAAAGATTTCCCATCAATGAAGAGAATATTGCGGAAGTGGTGAGTATGATGACAGGCATTCCGGTGAAGCGTATGGTACAAGCTGAAACCGAGAAACTGCGCAGGATGAATGAGGATATGAAAGACATGGTGGTTGGTCAGGACGAAGCCATCCAAAAAGTGGTAAAAGCCATTCAGCGAAATAGGGTAGGTTTGAAAGATCCTAAAAAACCAATTGGTACTTTTATTTTCCTCGGACCAACAGGTGTGGGAAAGACAGAGCTGGCAAGGGCTTTGGCAAGGTATATGTTTGATTCAGAAGATTCTCTGATCAGGATCGATATGAGTGAATACATGGAGAAATTTACGGTGAGTAGATTGATTGGCGCACCTCCGGGATATGTGGGTTATGAAGAGGGTGGACAATTAACAGAAAAAGTTCGTCGCAAACCTTATTGTGTAATACTGTTGGACGAAATTGAGAAAGCCCATCCGGATATTTACAATATTCTGTTACAGGTTTTAGACGATGGTCAATTAACTGATGGTTTGGGAAGAAAAGTGGATTTTAAAAACACCATGATCATCATGACTTCTAATATTGGCGTTCGTCAGTTGAAAGAGTTTGGAGATGGTGTTGGATTTGCTACTGCTACCAGGGTTCAAAATGCGGAAGAGAATAATAAGGCAGTGATAGAAAAAGCATTGAAAAGAACCTTCTCTCCCGAGTTTTTGAACCGTATTGATGATGTGGTGGTGTTTAATTCTTTGAGTAAAGATAATATCTTCAATATCATTGATATACTCATGAAGAATGTGTCCAAGCGATTATTGAATTTGGGCTTTTCGCTGGAATTAACACCTGATGCAAAAGATTTTATTGCCGATAAGGGTTATGACTCGCAGTTTGGTGCAAGACCTTTGCACAGGGCCATTCAGAAATACCTGGAAGATCCATTGGCGGAAGAAATATTAAATCTTACCATTAAAGAAGGCGATAATTTGATTGCTGATGTTGACAAGGAGTCAGGAAAATTGAAATTCAGTTTTCAGAAAAGAGTGGAAGAAGGGGCAGATGCAAAAGTATAGGTAAGTATCACAAAAACTGTTAATAAGGAATCAGGTAAATTTTAAAACTTGCCGGATTCCTTATTTATTTTTGGGAAGTTTAGGAACCCCATCTGTAACTGTTGATGCTTATACCTGCCAGATCCAGCATCCTGTCAACAACAGTGGCTGCTATATCTTCCATTGTTTTTGGCTGACTGTAAAAAGAAGGAGTTGCCGGACAAATAATACCTCCGGCTAGTGTTACCAGTTCCATATTTTTTATATGAATTAGACTGTAAGGTGTGTCTCTGATCATTAAAATCAGTTTTCTTCTTTCTTTCAGCATAACATCTGCTGCGCGGGTAACAAGGTCATCACTAATCCCATTCGCTATCCTGCCCAAAGTGCCCATACTACAAGGCGCTATCAATAAAGAATGGTATCGGGCCGAACCAGAGGCAATGGGTGCAGAAAAGTCGTATTTGTCAAAATAACGAAAGGGGTAAGTATTATAACCATCATTGCCCAGTTCTGATTGCCATATTTCTTTTGCATTTTTACTCATCACTACACTAATCTCTGCCCATTGTTCTGGCACAGTTTGTAGTTTATCCAATAGCACTTTTGCATAGATGGCCCCACTGGCTCCTGTAATGGCTATCGCTATTTTCTGTTTTCCGTTCATAGGTATCCTAACAAAGGTAAAGGCAAAAAGTTAGCTTGATGATGAGGTTTTTAACAGAAATGAAGCGGCACTGCATAAAAAAACAGTTCAAGCAAAATACCTGAACTGTTTCAACAATATCCTATTTAAAAATCCAAAATCCAAAATCCAAAATCCAAAATCCAGTATCCAGTATCCAGTATCCAGTATCCAGAACCCTTTACTTATACATTATCTCATAATACTCATGCGCCATCCTATTGCTATCAAACTGGAACCTTACATCACGCATGCCATTCTTTTGGATCTGTCTCCAGGTATCAAAATTGTCGTAATACATGGGCAGGATCTGTTGTTCCAGTATTTCGTACACTTTGTTCAGGTCGTATTCATCCTGCTCATGAACTGTCATATTTGCATAATCTGCTATAGGCACTACAAAGCCGTTATTGCCATGGTTAATGAATTCTGGTATCCATCCATCCTCAGTAGAAAAATTTACGGCACCGTTCATGGCAGCAGTCATTCCGCTGGTTCCGGATGCTTCACGTGGAACACGCGGGTTATTCAGCCAAACATCTGATGCCTGTTTCATTCTTTTACTCAATGCCAGTTCATAGCCGATCATTACGGCTACGTTTTTATATTTTCTGCTTAAATGTACCAGTGTATTAAACTGTGAAATGGCCGGATAATCAGCAGGATATGGTTTCCCAGCCCATATGATCTGAACAGGATATTTGGGATTGTTTAATAATTTTTCAAACCTTACCATATCATGGGTAAGCAAATCTGCACGTTTATAACCCGCAAACCTTCTTGCCCAAACTATGGTAAGCACATTGGGGTTGAATATTTTTCCTGTTTGATCGGCAACTATTTCAAATGCTCTTTTCTTAAGATGGGTTTTGCGGTCATCAAATGCAATATCATTACCTTCTTCCATTGCACGGTGCATTTGTTTATCGGCCCAGTAGCGCCAGTTTTGTGCGTTGGTAATAGATGTGATAGGACAGATGTTTTCATAATGCTTCCACATTTCATTACTTACCACACCATGCAGGGCAGATACGCCGTTGGCTTTTCTGGCAAATCTGAGCGCAGCTAATGAATGGCTGAACTGGTCATCTTTGATACCGGTAACTTTTCTAACCTCATCAATGCTCATACCACAGAAATAGCTCATTTTATGGCATAGATAGATATCGTGTTTTTCGTTACCCGCTTCCTCCGGTGTATGGGTAGTGAATACGAGTTTTTCTTTTAGTTTTTCAACACTTTTGTATTTATCCAGCAAATAGAATGCGGCTGAAATTCCATGTGCTTCGTTCAAATGATACACTTCTGGTTTAAAGCCCAGTTCGTCAATCAGTTTGGCACCGCCAACACCTAATAAAATAAAGTGCGCCACTTTGGTAGCTACATTGGCATCATACAAACGATGGGTGATGGTTTGGGAAACATAATCGTTTTCTGGTAAATCGGTACTCATTAAGAATAGGGGAGCACTGCAAAATGTTTCCGGATTCAGGTAATATACTTTTACCCAAACAGGATGTTCATGAATCAGTATCTGGAATTTAATGCCGGTATCTTCCAGGAAGTCAAAATTTTTCTCCATGAAAGTAACCTGCAGTGTTTGGTCCTGATTGCGGCCCTGGTCGTAATAACCATATTTCCATAAGATACCTACGCCAATTAAGTTCTGGCGTAACTCATAAGCACTGCGTAAATGTGAGCCTGCTAAAAAACCTAAACCTCCGCTGTAAATTTTAAGGGGTTGGTGAATGGCAAACTCCATAGAGAAGTAAGCCGCTTTTTTTGCATATTCATCATTGATCTGATAAGGAACCTGGTAATTAAGAAAATTCATTGAAATTGTTTTGGTTTACGATTGCGGCTGCAAGATAAGGCTAAATCTAATAAATGTACTTTATACACATTGGGTTTAGCTGCTACTGTGTATAAGAATGTATTAATCTTTGTTTAGAAATTTATTTACTTTTTTTTGGCGATTTTAGCTCTTTCTTTTTTCTGAAGTTGTCGTTGAAAAAACATTTGATACCCCGGTGATTGCCACAGCTGCCGGTTTCTTTCAAAGTAACTTCATTTCCTTCAAAGCTAAAATCAACCACACAGGGATCTCCGTTTTGCTTGAACTGCGCTGTGTTTGCATTGCTGAATTTCATTTCTCCTTTTAATTCGCCAATACAGGCACCTTCATTTTTTTCGAAATGGATAAAAAATTCATAGGTATTGGGCTTTTTGGTATCACGAACGGATAAAAAATTACGTTTATCCTTCACATAATCGCCGCTGAATTTATTTTTTCTGGGGAATGTATCGATAGGATTGATAATGCCTATTTTTTTTGGATCTTCATTAGAATCATTGATGACCACCATAAAAACACCGGCATTGTTAAAAACCCAGCCCGAACGCGAAAATAGCAAGGCATTGTTTTTCCCCATTTTTTCCTGGCTCATTAAAAAAGTAGGTTCCCGGTTGATAGAAACAGAATGTATATAATCATCTTTATAGCCAGTACGCAGGATTTCTTTGGCTGCCAGGAATTTATTTTCCTTATCCATCACAAAAACGCCCAGTCTGTAATCTTTTTTATGGTTAAACAATACCAGCAGGTAGTGCTCATTCTCTTTTTCCATTAATCCTACTGGGTGAATCGTAAGTTTTCGGGTTTTACCAAATAAGGCAGTAAGGGTACTATCCGGAAAAAATTGCAAAAATGCTTTGGTACCAATAGTAACCGTATCTCCAGCTTTGTGCAAATTAGTGTCTGCAATTGAATAGGGTGGGGTTAGTTTTGGAAAAACGGCCACAAAATCATTGATAGCGAGCGGTGTGTCGCCCGATAGATCTGGCTTTTTTTCTTTGCATGCCCCCAGAAACAGCAGGAACAGGATTGGCAAACATTTTTTCATACCCCAATATTTCATTAAAAATAAGGCTTTCAGGCTAAGTCTGGAAACTGTGCTGTTATTTATCGATTAAAAATTTTAGATTTGTCTAAAAATAAATTTAGGTTCATGAGTTTCACAACAACGGAAGAGAATTATATCAAAGCCATTTTTCATTTGCAACAGGAAGATGGCACTGTTTCTACCAATGCCCTGGCTGCCGAATTGCATACCAAAGCGGCATCTGTAACAGATATGCTGAAAAAACTGAAAACCAAGAAACTATTGAACTATGAAAAATACAAAGGTGTGAGGTTAACGGGAGAAGGAAAGAAACTGGCACTGGCCATTGTACGCAAGCACAGATTGTGGGAATTTTTTCTGGTGAATAACCTTCAGTTTGGTTGGGATGAAGTGCACGAAGTAGCGGAAGAGCTGGAACATATCAGCAGTAAAAAACTTGTTGAAAAACTGGATCAGTTTTTGGGCTATCCTAAATTTGATCCCCATGGAGATCCTATTCCTGACAGTCATGGTAAAATGGCCGTACAACAGCAAATCAACCTCATAGATATGCCACTGAATAAAATGGCAGAAGTAAGTTCTGTTGGCAGCCAGTCTTCAGAACTCCTCGATTTACTCAAACACAAAAACATACTGATAGGTACCCGATTAGAAGTAAAAAAGAAATTTGGTTTTGATCATTCCATCGAAATAAAGATCAAGGGTCAGCAACCATTTACCATTAGCCAACAATTAGCTCAGGCATTATTTGTAAAACTGGTATGATATGAAACAACATGCTTCAAATGATCAGTCGCTTAGCGAAGTACATGAATCAGTTGATACCACCGCACCCAGAAAAGGGTTCAAAAGGGTACTTGCCTATATAGGACCTGCATACCTGGTAAGTGTTGGTTATATGGATCCGGGTAACTGGGCTACAGACCTGCAGGGTGGCGCTAAATTTGGTTACCAGTTGATATGGGTTTTACTAATGAGTAACCTGATGGCATTGCTCTTACAAAGTTTGAGTGCAAGATTAGGTATTGTAAGAAGAAGGGACCTGGCACAGGCCAACCGGGAAACCTATCCGCCTGTTGTTAATTTCTGTTTATACATTTTGGCAGAATTGGCCATTGCTGCCTGCGACCTGGCAGAAGTATTGGGTATGGCCATTGGTATCCATCTGTTAACTGGTTTGCCATTGATCTGGGGAACTATAATTACAGTGCTGGATACCTTCCTGTTTTTAATACTGCAACGTTATGGTATCAGAAAGATGGAGGCTTTCATCATTTCGCTGGTGCTCATCATTGGCTGCTCTTTTTTATTCGAAATAATTCTGGCAAAACCTGATCTGGGTGAAGTGGTGAAGGGTTTGGTGCCCTCTGCTTTAAACCATGAGGCTTTATATATAGCAGTGGGTATTATTGGGGCTACTGTAATGCCCCATAATCTTTACCTGCATTCCGCATTGGTGCAAACCAGAAAAATAAGCAGTGATGTTACAGGCATAAAAAAAGCAATTAAATATAATATCATAGATAGCACCATAGCCTTGAATGCCGCATTTTTTGTAAACACGGCCATACTTGTTTTAGCCGCTTCTGTTTTTTATATGTCGGGCAATACCCAGGTAGCCCGTATACAGGATGCTCACCAGTTACTGCAACCTTTAATGGGTAGCAAACTGGCACCCATTCTATTTGCAGTAGCATTGATTGCTGCAGGACAAAGTTCCACACTTACAGGTACGCTGGCCGGGCAAATTGTAATGGAAGGATACCTGCAATTAAGAATCAATCCCTGGTTAAGAAGGCTGCTAACCAGATTAATCGCAATTATTCCAGCCGTATTGGTAATTGGTATTTATGGGGATGAAAAAGTTGATGATCTTTTGGTGTTTAGTCAGGTAATACTCAGTTTGCAATTGGGTTTTGCCGTAATACCCCTGATACATTTTGTGAGTGATAAATCAACCATGGGACAGTTTGCCATTAAGCCTTATGTAAAAGTGCTGGCCTGGCTGGTGGCCATTATCCTGGTTTTTCTTAATGTAAAACTGGTAGCGGAAGAAGCCATCAGTGTATTTGCATCAGACGCTGGTTTTTTATGGAAATTGGGGTTACTCCTTGCGATTTTAGCATTTGTTTGGTTATTCCTTACCATGACCTTTTTGCCGCTTCTGCAAAAACGCAGGTTAAAACAGAGAGCTTCCTTACATGGAGAAACGGTTGTGCTGAATGATTTAAACATAGCTAAAGCAAATAGAATTGCCGTTGCGCTTGATTTTTCTGCATCTGATGAAAAACTGATCGCTTATGCCATTGGACAAGGAGGGCAGGGGGTTGATTATGTTTTATTGCATATAGTAGAAAGTGCTACGGCCAAGTATTTAGGCGAGGCAGTGGATGATGATGAAACAAGAAAAGACAGGTTGAGAATTGATAATTATGTGTTGCAGTTGCAAGAAAAGGGATTCAAGGTAACCGCATGTATTGGCTACCGGAACCGGGTGAAAGAAATCATCCGCATTGTTATTGCTGAAGAAGCTGATTTACTGGTTATGGGTGCGCACAGACATTCGGGGTTGAAGGATTATATTTTCGGAGAAACAATTGAAGACGTAAGGCATGCTTTAGATATTCCTGTATTGATTGTAAATACCTGATCTTTATCCTGTTTACAGATGTGATAAAATACTACATTTGACTTCGTTTTTATATTAACCAAAAAGTAAAAGGCTATGGCACAGAAAATTAAAGTAGCAAATCCGGTTGTTGAACTGGATGGAGACGAGATGACAAGGATCATCTGGAAGTTTATCAAAGACAAATTGATCCTTCCTTATATGGAAGTGGACATAAAATATTATGATCTGGGCATGGAATATCGTGATGAGACCAACGACCAGGTTACCATAGATGCAGCCAATGCCATCAAACAATATGGTGTGGGTATCAAATGTGCTACCATTACGCCGGATGAGCAGCGTGTGGAAGAGTTCAAATTGAAACAGATGTGGAAGAGCCCCAATGGTACTATTCGTAATATCCTGGATGGTACTGTGTTTCGTGAGCCTATTGTTTGTAAGAATGTACCCAGACTGGTTCCTAACTGGACAGCACCTATTTGTATTGGCCGTCACGCTTTTGGAGATCAGTACCGTGCAACAGATTTTGTAACCAAGGGTAAGGGCAAACTCACCATCAAATTTGAAGGTGAAGATGGCACTGTAAACGAATTTGAAGTTTTCAATTTTAAGGGCGATGGCGTAGCGCTGGCTATGTATAATACCGATGAAAGTATTAGAGGCTTTGCCAGAAGTTGTTTCAATACAGCACTTGCCAAAAAATGGCCATTATACCTATCCACCAAAAACACCATCCTAAAAAAATATGATGGACGCTTCAAAGATATTTTTGAAGAGATCTATCAGGAGGAATTTAAAGCCGCTTATGTTGCTGCAGGCATCACTTATGAGCATCGTTTGATTGATGATATGGTTGCCAGCGCTTTGAAGTGGAATGGCAATTTTGTTTGGGCTTGTAAGAACTATGATGGGGATGTACAAAGCGATACAGTAGCGCAGGGATTTGGATCTTTGGGATTAATGACATCTACCCTGATCACGCCTGATGGCAATATCATGGAAGCTGAAGCTGCACATGGCACGGTTACCCGTCACTTCCGCGAACACCAGAAAGGGAAACCGACTTCAACCAATCCAATCGCCTCCATTTTTGCCTGGACCAGGGGATTGGAATTCCGAGGTAAGCTGGATGGCAACCAGGAACTGATAGATTTTTGTCATGCCCTGGAAGAAGTTTGTGTGGAAACAGTGGAAAGTGGTAAGATGACCAAAGACCTGGCCATTTGCATTTATGGCAATAAGGTAAATCATGGGGAGCACTATTTGTACACCGAAGAATTTCTGGATGCACTGGATCAGAACCTGCAAACAAGATTAAATAAGTAGCGATATTGTCCTTTTTAAAACCAAAAGCCATCCTTAAAAAGATGGCTTTTTTTATGAATAGGTATCTGCCTTATTGTTAGATTTTTACGGTAAAATTTCAGGTGTATAATTCCCCTTGCCCCTTAAAAACTAAAACTTTACCTTTGCAGCTGTTTTTAATATATAAA
>CALRUV010000146.1:0-9356 GCA_943371455.1 Chitinophaga pinensis
TTAACCGCTTATTTGGTTTGATATGCTCAATAACATACCTGTTGTTTAACCTTTGCTGACGTTTTGGAATTAGATCAGGATGGTATTTAGCCCCTGCATCAAAAAATAATTTTACTACCTGCGGGTCGCCATGCTGAATACTTGCCAAAGCAAATGGTGTTGCATATACCTGATCATTATCAGCAAACCTGGTTCGGAAATTATTGGGATCAGCACCATTTGCAAAAAGATATTTAAAAACCTTTACAGATGCTTTTTGTTCTATCGCATACATTAATGGCTTTTTCCCGTTAATAACAGGCTCATCAATGGTTGCACTGTCAAAATAAAACTTAAAATCCTCTACACGACTGGTCTTGAATGCTATGGCGACATTGGCACTAAGTGATCTGGTCCTGTTTTTTTCCAATACAAGAAAATTCTCAAAACCCTTTCTCGCTTTTTCGTCGGGCTTGTCGGCCAAACTTTTTATGAAATCAGCCGATTGGTTTTTATAATCATTTACAGCAGCTTTGGCCGTGTAAGATTGTAAACTATCCTGCATGGTTTTGGATGCCTGTATATATCTTTCTAAACGAAACCTGGTTTCAGTGTTAAATTCCTTCTCCCCCATTCTGATACTCATCGTATCGGCTGCCACCTGATTTTTAATTTCAGCAAGAATGGCCGACAAGGATTTGATACCAGCTTCCATACCATTCATTTCCAACACCAGTAAATCCCTTATTTTTTGCAATTCCTCTTTCTTCAACCTTAATGCCTCCGCTTTGATGGCTTCATAATCAATCTCAGGAAATGCTAATTCAATATTTTTACCCCTGTCAGACTCTTCAATATTGATCAATGTGTCTTTGGTGTTTCCCTGACCATCATTTAGAGATATATTCATCGTCATCCCGCTGTCGACAGGGATTTTTTTGAAAGCAGCAGCTTTTATTTTACCAATCAAAGTGTCATTTACGGTAACAGTCATCCCAGCCCCTTTATTGGAGCGAAAGGTCAAATAGCCAAAAACAGAAGGTGTATGCACAGGTTCGGGTTCATCATCATCTTTTAATTGCGCTATCGGTTTGGTATTTCTTTTAACAGGCTTGGGTGGATCCTGCTTTTTCTTTACCACCTTGATTTCCTGTGCTGAAATATCCGCTAGTACAAAAGAGAAAAAACAAAAAAATAATAATATATTTTTCAATGACATATTAGAAATATTAAAAATTATGATTCAGATAAACACTTTCTACAAGACTCTTCTGCGCCTGAAAATCATATTTATAATTGCTCTGCTTTTTGATGAACTCAAATTTCATTTCTTTCTGGTTATCCGCATTGCGAACTTTAACAGCTATGGTTCCGTTCAATTTATTCTCTACAATAATATCCACATACATTTCAGAAAAAGATTGTACGGGTCCAATCACTATCGTTCCCAATTTATGTACTTCTTCCTGGGCATCCCAAAACTGGCATAGCTCTACAGAAAGTACGGGTTGCGTTTGCGGATTATATCGATAGGTTTTCTTAGACGAAACCGGTAATGGGGTATTTCTATGAATGAGCAGGTCAATCTTATTGGCAGGCGTATTTTCTGGCAATAAACCAATATTATAAGTGCTCACACTTTTGAGGTTGATAGACCGTACACCCGCAGAATCCCCCGAGCCGTTTAAGGAAGCAGCATACAATGCAGCTCCCTTGGCCACACTGCTCAAAGGCTGGTGTGCAATTAATTCTTGCTTATCTGTAACCTTATTTTTCCAGTAATTGTAAACCAATTTGCTGGTAGAAGTGCCACCTATCATGATGATCTTATTGACATCATTCAATGTCATACCCAGTGAACGCAAACACCTGGTAACAGCTAATTCTGTTTTTTCAATTAGCTGGTGAGCTTTATTTGCATATATATCGTATTCAAAATTCACTTCAAATGCTTCCCGGCCAAATAACATCCAGCGTTTGAGGTTTCTTCTCTCTTCTAATTGGTTCATCTCTATCTTAACCTGCTCCGCAATTTTCTGCAACCTATTCTGCACCAATTTATCATCTGGGAAATCATTACCCAGTGCTTTTAAATAAGCATCTTTTATTTGGTTGCTGATGATCTCATCAAATTCCTTACCGCCTAATTTATTTACCCCATCTTTTGCAATCACATGCACTTCATTGCCTGATTTAGTGATCAATGTAAGGTCAAAAGTACCCCCTCCAAAATCGTACACCAAAATGATCTCATCGTCAATTTTCTTATTAAAGCTGCTGTAGAACAAAGCAGCAGCAATGGGTTCTTCCACAATACCCGTTAATTCAATATCTGCCAGACGGGCAGCTTCAATAACCGATTTGCGTTGCACATCATTGTAATGAGCAGGAACGGTGATCACTACATTTTCATACCCATCAGGTAAAAATATCTGGGCATCCATTTGTACTTTTTTCAATAGCAAAGCTGCAATGCTTTCACTAAACCATGGATTTTTATAATCGTCAAAATACACAGGCTCACTGGTGCCAAAATATCGCTTAAAAAAACTAATGATCCGTTTTTGCGGAAAAACCTCAAAAAGGTTTTCAGCAAAATGTCCGGCATAAGCTTTATTACCATCTATCAAAGCCAATGAGGGTGTGCTTTGCAGGTCGCGGTTATGTACGTCGGGCACTAATACAGGATTGCCGTCCCTGCTTAATGAAGCTGCCACCGTATTGCTCGTTCCTAAATCAATTCCTAGTACCAAAGTTTATAGTTTTAAGTCTTTTTCACTTTCAGCAACCAGATCCCTAAATTTTTGGTTTAGCTGATCACGGTATTTTTCTGCTGACTGAATACTACGTTGAAAAATATCTACGCTTTGTTGAATCCTTTGCTGTTGCTGTTTTTCCGTATTGAGTTGTTGCGCTTTATTTTGCTGCAGGTCCCTGATATTTTTTTCAATTTGCGCCTGTATCATTTGCATACCTTCCCTGATCCAGTTACTTATGGCACCGGTCCAATCGCGGGAAGATTCGTTGAACATCCTTTTGGCTTCCTGCGCTAATATTTCCTGGGCCTTTGTTTTTTCTCTGTGAAATTCTTCAATCCTTTTTTTAGGAATCCTTCTGCGGAGATCGATAATTCCATACACGATCATACCCACTGTAATGCCTGCCGTACCATATTTAATACCTTTCGACATTAGTTTTAACCAGGAAAGCCATTCCACATCATCAAGTGAAGAAATTGCGTTCAAGGGGGCAAGCAAACCAACAGCCACCATGATAATACCGGTATAATCTCTTAAGGCAACAAAATATTCTGAAGGACCTTCCTTGATTAATTCACCGGAAAATTTTCTGCCCAGATAACAGTATGAATCCAGCACTTTTACTTTAGCAGGAAATTGTGCATAAGCATCATCAGCCGTAATGGGTGCAATCCCTTTTATTTTTAATTGGGCATTTAATTTATTGATCAATTCCTGGTAAGAACTTTTGATGTACAATTCGTCTTTGTCCAGTTCCCCACTAATTTTATTCCTGATCTGACTGGTAAAATTTTTCAGGAAGGAATCATTAATGGTGATCTGTACTTTTTCACTTTTCTCTGCCATCACTTCTTTATCGAAAGAGTCAAGTTTGTTTACTTCCGCCTCTGCTTTTTGCGAGAATACGCCAATATTGGGCTTATTGAGGTCATCATATTTACTCTTGAATATTTTCTCCAGATCAGAACTGTCTTTTTGGATCACCTGCCTGATATTCATCATGAACTCACTATTATTCATTCCCTGCTCTTCTTTACGGGTAATAGAGGTATTTTGGGTATTTAAAAGTTTACGGGTTTGTACCGTTCTGTTTTCTGTTTGGAATATCTCCTGTAAAAAAGTGAATACCGGCTTGATACTATTAAAATAACTCAGTTTTTTAAGCTTCTCAATTTGAATAGCTTCATTATTTAATTTGAGCAATTCATCCATTGATTTTCCAATAGCGTCTTTTGCATCGATTATTTGTGTACGCACACGGTAACCCAGCTGCCGTGCAAATTTTCTGGCAATATCCTGCGTAGGCTGGAAGTTAACAATGATCACCAGTTTGTATTCCTCTTCGTATTGCAGGATCCTGGCAACGATACCGTCATTTTCGGGCATTTCATCTTCCAATAGTACAATAGCGATGCTGGCAAAAAAGTCTTCAAAAACCTTTACAGATTTCTGCGTATTATCAAACACCCTTATCACATAGCCCGAATTGTTTACAGATTCCTGTAAGGCAACCAGGAACTTCTTTGCTTCCGGCCCCATAGAAACAGACCTAAGAACATCCAGATAAAAATGCTCAGACCCGACGATTTTCTTTACCCTTCTGTTTGTTTCTTCCAGAAAGCCTGCATAGGCAGAAACGCCTAATTCTTTACCAATATCTTCCAAACGTTCAGAAACAAAATTTAATTCTCTCATATGTCTTGGTTAAAAAATATCAATGATCACTGTTTTCATGAAATCACTCTCTTCCACTTCATGCACAATTTTATTGATGCTTGTATTGTTATAACGAAGGATCAATTTGGTCATACCAATTTGTACCGTATCATTTTCCCTGATCTCTACCCGCTGGTTAATGCGATTTTGGTTACCGTTCACATAAGTGCCGTTTTTGCTGGGTTTACCCTGACTGTTATCGTCACTTACAATAATTAAAGTATGGTTATGCCCTCTGTTAACTTCTATAATGGCATGCTGTCTGCTAACAAATGCATCATCATCTATCACAATTGAATTGGCAGATGCATCTGGTAAGCGGCCTATAAAATTTTTACCCGAAAACAAAGGAAAGGTTTTGGAAGAAAGATTTTCGGTGTGCCTGATTAAAAATGCAACTGGACTTCCTGAAGGTGAAACAGGTGCACTACTGCTATGTTTGGGCTGGTAAGGTGTTTCAACATAATTGTTCTGCTGGTGATTTCTGGAAGGAGAAG
Source organism: Chitinophaga pinensis (assembly GCA_943371455.1). Classification (GTDB taxonomy): domain Bacteria; phylum Bacteroidota; class Bacteroidia; order Chitinophagales; family Chitinophagaceae; genus Sediminibacterium; species Sediminibacterium pinensis_J. The sequence continues at coordinate 4,952 of CALRUV010000146.1, forward strand.
TTTCCTGTAATAAAAAACTGCTGATCGTTTTTACCTTCTCTATATTTTGAAGATGCAATTTCTTTAAAAACTCATTGGGCGCATTTTCTGTTAAGCGTTCAAAATAGTTGAGTTTATCAGCTATACGCTGACTGATATCCATATCAGAAGCGTTTTCCGGTAATTCTAAAAACTCTAGGGCTTCTTTCTTTTTCATAAATCAGTTTTAGCCAAAATGATTAATATCCTGTTCTGCTGCGCGCTTGCTGCATGGCAACAAAAGCTTCGTGTTCATGTTGTTTTGCTTCTTCCGAAGCCTGCCTTGCCCGATCCTTATAATCACCAGCGGTATCCGCTGCTTGTGCTGCTTCTCTGGATGCTCTTTCAGAATCATCCTGAAAACGCAAGGATGCATCCGCAAACCTTTTGGCATCATCCGAATAACGCTGTGCTTCAATTGCTTCTTGCTGTGCTTTATTAGATGCTGTTGAAGCTTCCTGAAATGCAGCCTGTGCTCTTTGAGAATATTGCTCTGCTTCTTTGGCTTCGTCTTGTGCTTTTGAAGAAGCGGTCTCTGCTTCTTTGGCTTCTTCTTTTGCTTTTTCTGAAGCAGTTGTTGCTTCCTGTGCTTCTGATTTTGCTTTTTCAGATGCATTGCTCGCTTCTTGTGCTTCTGATTTTGCCTTTTCGGATGCAGTTGTTGCCTCTTGTGCTTCTGCTTTGGCTTTTTCTGATGCCTGTATTGCTTCGTTTAATTCACCTTTTGCTTTTTCAGAAGTTTGCTCTGCTTCTTTTAATTCAGATTTTACTTTTTCTGATGTTTGTTCCGCTTCTTTAAGTTCTGCTTTTACTTTTTCTGATGTTTGTTCCGCCTCTTTTAATTCTGCTTTTACTTTTTCTGATGTCTGTTCCGCCTCTTTTAATTCTGCCTTTACTTTTTCAGAAGCTTGTTCGGCTTCTTTGGCTTCGGCTATAGCTTTATTTGACGCCTGTTCGGCTTCGTTTGCTTCTGATTTTGCTTTCTCTGAAAATTGCGCAGCTTCTGTTGCTTCTGATTGTGCTTTCTGTGAAAATTGTGCAGCTTCCGTAGCTTCCTGTTGTGCTTTCTGTGAGTACTGAGCAGCTTCTTGCGACTCCTGCATTGCTTTCTGTGAAAACTGAGCAGCTTCTTGCGACTCCTGCATTGCTTTCTGTGAAAACTGTGCAGCTTCATTTGATTCTTGCATCGCCTTTTGAGAATGTTGCGCAGCCTCATTCGATTCTTGCATCGCCTTTTGTGAAAACTGAGCTGCTTCCTGTGCTTCTGTTTGTGCTTTCTGTGATGCGTTTCCAGCTTCCTGTGCTTCCGTTTGTGCTTTCTGTGAAGCATTGTTTGCTTCTTGAGCTTCCGTTTGCGCTTTCTGTGAAGCATTGCTTGCTTCCTGTGCTTCTGTTTGTGCTTTCTGTGCAGAATTGGTCGCTTCTTGTGCTTCTGATTGTGCTTTTTGCGAAGCAGTTGTTGCTTCTTGTGCTTCCGTTTGTGCTTTCTGTGCGGAATTGGTTGCTTCCTGTGCTTCTGTTTGTGCTTTTTGCGAAGCTGTTGTTGCTTCTTGTGCTTCTGTTTGTGCTTTCTGTGCAGAATTGGTTGCTTCCTGTGCTTCTGTTTGTGCTTTTTGAGAAGCTGTAGTTGCTTCCTGTGCTTCTGTTTGCGCTTTTTGCGAAGCTGTTGTTGCTTCTGTTGCTTCTGTTTGTGCTTTTTGTGATGCAGTTGTCGCTTCTTGTGCTTCTGTTTGTGCTTTTTGTGCAGCAGTTGTTGCTTCTTGCGCTTCTGATTGTGCTTTTTGTGCAGCAGTTGTTGCTTCCTGCGCCTCCGCCTGTGCCTTGCCAGAAAAAGTTACCACTTCCTGGTATTCTGTTTGTGCTTTTTGGGAAAAACCAGCTGCTTCCTGGTATTCCGACTGTGCTTTCTGGGAATAGGTAGACGCAGAACTTTCATGCACTTTTAGCTTAGTCAAGATCTGATCGATCTCAGCTAAAGCTACCTGCGCTTTTAAGACTGCTTGTTTTAATTCTTCCTCTTGAATTTCAACAGGGGTTGGCATAGTTTATTTTTTTAAGCACCAAAATATGCTTGAATGAATCTTTAAAATATTACTTTTTTTCCAACAATTTATTTTCTGCTTCTTTTCTAAGCGCACTGTCTTTTGCTAAACTATCTAAGGCTATGGTAGTATCCTTTTTGGGTAAAACTTTTACTTCCTGTATCAATAAAGAAGGCGACTGATCAGTGGCAGGAGCTACTACTTCTTTGGGCATCAGGTATTCCGTATAAGCCCAATAACCTGCTGCTGCAATTCCTATGGTTAGTAAGGTTGATAGAAGGATGGTTTTTGCTTTTGAAGATCCTCCCTGAATATTCAGCAAATACATCGAAAAATTATCTTTGGTCTTATTCAGACAGATATTCTTGATAATAGTGCCATATTCTTTATTGGGTTCAAATTTTGTTAGCAATGCCGGGAAAGCCTGCTCGGTAAACTGTTCCAGTAAACCATCGGTACATTGTAATAACCAATCACCCTCCTTTACATTATTCAAAACTGTATGTTCAATATCTGTATTCTTGGTATTGATGCTGATGCTCCGGGTAATAACATTACGCTGTGGGTGTGTTAATGCCTGTTCTTCAGTTATGATCCCCTGTAAAACAAGCTCATGTACTAATGAATGATCTTTAGATTTATACAAAGTTTTTCCTTCCCTTATGTGGAACACTTTACTGTCGCCACACCAGGCTATATAAGCTTTTCCATCTTTTAGAACTACTATGGTTAAAGTGGTACTGGTGCCTTCTGCCGCCGGATTGGTTTCAATAAATGTTTTGATCTTCTCTTTAAAAGTATCTAAAGCCCTTAGAAGTAATTGATCAAACTTTGTAGCAATATGCTGGTATTCTTTTGTAAGGATCTCATGAAATGTTTTGGAAGCTATATCTGAAGCAATCTCTCCAAAACTACTACCACCAACACCATCACAAACCACAAATACAGGTACTGCTTGCTGGGTATAGTTTTGCGGACAAATCGCGTCTTCCAGATTTGCTCTGCCGCCAATTTCATTAAGTTTATAAGAATGTATTTTCAATGGAAACATTTTAAAAAATGAAAACTGCAATTTTATCATTCTGTATCAACAGCAAGCCTGAACCCAATTGAAAGGCTTGATTTATCTGGTGCTTGTAAATTTCTGATCTTATCGCTAACAAATACGATATCATTCAAATAATCACCCCCGCGTAAAATTTTACCCTTATTTTCTGGTGTCTGGTTATACTTTCCGAACCAGTCCTCACACCATTCGTAAGCATTTCCATACATATCATAAAATCCATGCTGGTCTGGCTTTTTTGTTTTTATAGGATGCAAGAACCCATTGGCAGTTTTCATATTCCAGGAATATTCATCCAGGTTATTTGCCGGAATTTGCCCTCTGTTGCTTACATATTCCCATTCAGATTCTGAAGGAAGACGGTATTTTTTATTGGTTATAGCATTGAGTTTAACTAGGAATACCTGCACTTCATTCCAGGAAACATTGGTTGCGGGCAAATCTGAAAGGATAGAATCTGCTTTGTATTTTTTATCGTTCATAACCATAGCCCAAAACTTACGGGTTACTTCGTGCGACATCATTTTAAAAGGTGCAATATTAACGGAATGTGCAGGGCTCTCATTTTCAAAATCATTGGATCCCATTAAGTAGGTTCCTCCCGGAACAGGAATAAAGGAACTATCCATGGTTTGTAAAAACTGCATCTTGATTTCTTCCTGCGATAATTGTGTACTTTCTTTGGAATTATTAGTAAAATAGAAAAATGCGGCACCGGCCAGTACTAATAAAGTAACTACTATACCTATAATTTTATTTTTATTAGACTTTTGCGGATAGGGCTCTTCTAAATTTGCCTGGCTCTGCTCTACAACTGGCGCTTTTTCCGTTACCAAAAAGGGGTTCTCTATGATCTGTGTTTCATCATTGGCACTAACTTCTTTTTTCTTGGGAGCTGCTTTTTTAGGCTTTTCCTTTTTCAAAGTATCAGCGGGCAAAATCCTGGTTTCATCACCCGCTATAAATTCTGCTTTTTTATTGGGCGTTGAACCGATGGCTGTTGATCTGGTAGATTTAGAATAATCGCCTCCTTTCAGAATAGCAATTAATTCATCAATATCGTTGGTTCTGTCGTTGGCATTGGGTACAATACAACGGGAAAGAAAGGTTCTGTAAGGTTCTTCTACCTGGTTCAATTTTCCTTCAAAACCTTCCAGGTGCACTATCTTATTGATCAGGTTAGCTGCAGAAGTATCGCCCGATCTGGAGCCAAATAAAAGTTCATTAGTGAGCAGGTAATATGCAGTTGCCCCAAATGCCCAGATGTCAACATTATACC
>CALRUV010000147.1:0-9312 GCA_943371455.1 Chitinophaga pinensis
AAGGAAGTTTATTATCTACATTGATGTGGTAAAACTGACCCAGTGGTAATTTTTCATCAAACTGCCAGGTTCTGCCCCTGTCGTGCGTTATGCCTATTCCACCATCATTTCCGTCAATGATAAAATTCGGATTGTTGGGGTGTATCCACCAGGCATGGTGATCGGGGTGTATGCCACTGTAAGGAATAATGGTGATAGGGAAGGTCTTGCCTCCATCTTCGCTCATTGTTACCATCTGATTGATATTGTAAACCCGGTTTTCATTTTTGGGATCTACGGATATATCCTGAAAATAAAATGCCCTGTTGGTAACCACCGTTGTTTCGCTGTTTACCAACTGCCATTTATTACCACCATCGTCTGATCGGTATAAACCATTTTTGGTGGCTTCTACCATTGCATAAATCCTGTTAGGTTCACTTTTGCTGATAGCGATACCGATACGGCCATATTCACCGGCAGGTAAACCGTGCTCTTTGCCTAATTTTTTAAATGATTTGCCTCCATCATAGGTAACATACAAACCGCTGCCACTACCACCACCTTTTAAACTCCAGGGGGTACGTTTGTGCTGGTACATGTTTACCATGATTTTATTGGGATTAGAAGGGTCCATCACCATATCACCCACACCACTGGTATCATTGGTGTGTAAGATCAACTTCCAGGAATCGCCACCATCGGTAGTTTTATAAACACCACGCTCCGGATGTTCCTGAAAAGGATTACCCATTACACCGGCATAAACAACATCAGGATTGTTTGGGTCGATTAGGATTCGATGGATATTTCTGGTCTTTTGAAGTCCCATACATTTCCAGGTTTTTCCACCATCAAGGCTTTTGTAAATGCCTTCACCCAAACTCACAGAATTGCGTGGGTTGCCTTCGCCTGTTCCTGCCCAAACCACACTGGGATTGCTTTGTGTGATGGCAATGGAACCAATATTCTGTATAGGCTGCTCATCAAAAACAGGGGTCCAGCTGGCGCCGCCGTTGTCAGTTTTCCAAACACCGCCACTGGCAGTTCCCAGAAAGATCTGTTCTGGGTTGGTCCAAACAGCATCAATCGATGTTACCCTGCCGCTCATACCAGCCGGACCGATATTGCGGGGTTTCATGTTTTTGAATTGTTTGGCTAAATCAACGGTTTGCCCATAAATGGCCAGTGATGCAAGAAACATCACTGGTAACAGGAGTAATATTCTCATAGCAGTTTACTTTTTCAGATGGGTAAATTCTGAAATAAAACAGCAACTACCAAAAGAGATTGTATGAATGGATGAGAATGGGTTTAGGTAAACAGTTTTTCCCGCAGCATCTATCAATTGACTACTACTCTGTTTTCTTCTGTTTAGTGTCGTATTGTTTTTCTGCTTCCTGGGCTTTTTCAAAATCCAGCACCACCCCATTAATGCAATAACGCAGGCCTGTGGGTGGCGGACCATCTTCAAAAACATGTCCTAAATGCGATTTGCACCTGCCGCATTCTACTTCCGTTCTTTTCATACCCATACTGTTGTCGGGCAAATAAATGATGGAACTTTTTGTGATGGGTTCATAAAAACTGGGCCAGCCACAGCCGCTATCAAATTTTGTATCGCTTTTGAACAAAGCATTACCACAAACAGCACAGTAATAGGTACCCAGATCCTTTAACTGTTCAAATTTACTGGTATAGGGCCGCTCGGTGCCTTTTTGGCGGGCTACATAATATACTTCCGGAGATAAAAGTGTTTTCCATTCATCATCTTTCATCACCACTTTGGTGCTGTCTGTTCTTGAATAAACCGGATTTTTTGGGTCTTTGCTGGTGTCCATTGTTGTATTATTGTCTGGCGTTTTGCAGCCAATGAAAACGGTGATAAGGATTACCGTTATTAATTTAGTGAAAACAGTTCTTTTAATCATAAGGTTCAAAATTGCAACAAATAAGCAATATCGCTTCTTGTAATAAGGACGAACTGCTTTCTTTTACCTTACAATGCATGTATTGCAAAGGTTTTGCAAAGCTGTTAAATGTTTTTTAAAACCAAGCCCTTATATTTGTTCTTCATCCAAGGATTATTTTTTCATGTTTAATATTATCCTCTTCGGTCCCCCTGGCAGTGGTAAAGGTACGCAAAGTGAAAAGCTGATTGCTGCTTATGGCTTAAAGCATTTGTCAACCGGAGATTTGCTCAGATCAGAGATTGCTGCACAAACGCCTTTGGGAATGGAAGCAAAAAGTATTATGGATCGTGGTCAATTGGTGCCGGATGAAGTAGTAGTGGGTATGATCAGTTCTGCATTGGATGCCAATAAACAGGCAAAAGGGTTTTTATTCGATGGATTTCCCAGAACTGTTACACAGAGCCAGGCCCTGGATAAGTTATTAGAATTGAAGCATACAGAAATTGGTGTAGTATTGGCATTGGAAGTAGGGGAAGAAGAACTGGTACAAAGATTACTGAATCGCGGACTAACCAGTGGACGCAGTGATGATACCAATGAATCAGTTATCCGAGCCAGAATTACGGAGTACAAGAATAAAACAACGGTAGTTGCAGATTATTACCAACAATTCAATAAAGTGGTGCATATTAAAGGCGAAGGAACAGTTGATGAGATATTTGCTGCGCTTAGCAAAGAAATAGAAGAAAGAAATTCCTGAATATAGTAAGTCTTTACAACCAACACCCAACTGCGATCCCGTCATACCAATGGCGGGATTTTTTTCTTTCAAAATGCCATTCTTCCTTCAAGATTTATTGTTCAAAATTCAATAGTGTATTATCTATCTTTAAAGTATAATCTGTTGCCATGTTAGATAAGAATGAATATTTTTTAAAAAACGAATTCCCTGTATTATTGCATCAGTTAGATGCAGACCAAAAAGCTGTTTGGGGCAAAATGGATGTCCAGCAGATGTTAGAGCATCTGCGTGATGTGTGCAAAGTAGCCAATGGCAAGATCACCCTACCCTTGTATAATACCGATCCTGCTAATTTAGCACAGGCAAGGGCATTTCTGATGTCTGATGCTCCTTTTATGGAAAACTTCAAATTACCGGTTATGCCCAGCGAACCCCGGCCGCACAAGTACCCCGATTTGGAAACGGCTTCTTCAAAAACAATGGAAGAGTTGCAAGACGTATTCACTTATTATCAAACGGATCCCTCAGCCACATTAATGCACCCTATTTTTGGACCCCTTAACTATGCAGAACAATTGCATTATTTGGTAAAACATCTAAAGCACCACTTGCGGCAGTTTGGGGCGAATGAAAAATAATTTCACACAAAGGCACCAGGGCACGGTTGTATTTGATTCATCCTGTTTTTTATGTATGATTATCTCTATGCTTTGATTTTTTATTTTTAATAGAATAATACGTTATTCTATTAAAAATACTGTGCCTTTGTGTCTTGGTGTGAAAAATAATTGCATACAAAGGCACTAGGTCAGGGTTGTTATAAACCTAACAATTGTTAGCTTCGCTGAATACATTGAATTTAAAAAAAATCTTATGGCAGTATTGGAAAATTATATTTTAGGTAAATGGATTGAAGGAGATGGCTCGGGACAAACATTGTTCCATGCGGTAACAGGTGAAGCCATTGCAAGTGCCAGTACTAAAGGGCTGGACTTTTCAGCTATGCTTGAATATGCACGTAAAAAAGGCAATCCCGCACTCCGAAAAATGAGTTTTCAGGAAAGAGGGTTGATGTTGCGTGCCCTGGCACTTTATTTAAGAGAGCACCTGGATGAATTTTATCGTGTCAGTTACCAAACCGGTGCCACCAAAGTAGACAGCTGGGTAGATATTGAAGGTGGGATAGGAAATCTTTTTGCCTATGCTTCTCTTAGAAGAAAATTTCCCGACACACCTTATTGTTTGGATGGTGAAAACCACCAATTAGGTAAGGCCAATACCTTCATGGGTCATCACTTGTTATTACCCAAAGAAGGCGTTGCAGTTCATATCAACGCTTTTAATTTTCCTGTATGGGGTATGCTGGAAAAGATTGCGGTGAATTTTCTGGCGGGTGTTCCGGCTGTTGTAAAACCTGCCACCGTAACATCTTATTTAACACAAGCAGTAGTAAAAAAAATACACGCTTCCGGAATTTTGCCGGAAGGTGCACTGCAACTCATTTGTGGCAGTGCCGGTGATCTTTTAAGCCATGTTCAATCGCAGGATGTTGTAACATTTACCGGCTCAGCCTCTACCGGATTGCTATTGAAGTCGGGTAAAAAAATACTCGAAGAGAATGTACCCTTCACCATGGAAGCCGATTCTTTGAATTGTATTGTTTTAGGTGATGATGTTAGTCCGGAAATGCCGGAATGGGAGATCTTTATCAAAGAAGTACGCAAAGAAATGACCACAAAATGTGGACAGAAATGCACGGCTATCAGAAGAATCATTGTGCCGGAAAATAGGCTGGAAGAAATAAGTATTGCCATTAGTAAATCACTGGCACAAACAGTTATCGGTAACCCCCTGCACGAAAAAGTACGTATGGGCTCATTGGCCGGAGAAGCGCAAAGACTGGAAGTGAAAGAACAGGTACAGAAACTATTGGCATCTTCACAAATCATTTATGGATCGCTGGATAGTGTAGAAGTGCTGGATGCTGATGCCATCAAAGGTGCATTTATGAGTCCGATTTTATTATTAAACCAGGATCCTTTACACACAAAGGTTTCACACGAGGTAGAAGCTTTTGGTCCGGTTGCAACCATTATGCCATACAAAAATTTGGATGATGCCATTACAGTGGCAAAAATGGGTAAGGGCTCTTTGGTTAGTTCAGTGGTAACAGCTGATAAAAAAATTGCGCAGGAATATGTTTGGGGTGCAGGCACTTACCATGGGAGAATATTAATATTAAATGAAGCCTGTGCCAAAGAAAACACAGGTCATGGTTCACCCCTGCCTTTATTGGTTCATGGGGGTCCGGGTAGAGCAGGTGGCGGCGAAGAAATGGGGGGTATTCGTGGGGTAAAGCATTATATGCAGCGGGTTGCTATACAAGGATCGCCGGATATGGTTACAGCCATAAGCAATGTTTACCAACCCGGTGCCAAAGGAAATATTTCTACCATACATCCCTTTAAAAAATATTTTGAAGAATTGGTAATCGGTGATCAATTATTAACTGAAAAAAGATTGATCACTGCAGAAGATATCAATCGTTTTGCTGATTTAAGCGGTGATCATTTTTATGCGCATCTTACAAGCACAGATTTTTCGGGAACTATGTTTGAGCAGCAGGTAGCACATGGTTATTTTATCATGAGTGCAGCGGCAGGTTTATTTGTAGATAGTTACGAAAAAAATCCTGTCCTGCTGAATTATGGCATAGATGAACTTCGTTTTACCAAGCCTGTTTATCCGGGCGCAGAAATACATATTCGTTTTACCTGTAAAGAAAAAACCAGTCAGGAGAAAAAGGAAGAAACCGATATTGCCAAAGGGATAGTTAAATGGTTGGTAGAGATGATTGATGAAACCAATGAACTGATTGGTGTTGCTACTATATTAACGATGGTTGCGAAGAAAGTTCAATAAGAGAAGGACAAAAGAAAAAAAGCGTGTTTTAAATTCTAGTCATAAAGATTGAAGACTTAGAGGTTGCATTTAATGTGAGAGACTCTCTTTTCCTTCGTTTTTCTCTTATTGAAACCTTAAGGAGTTTCAATAAGAGAAGGACAAAAGAAAAAAAGCGTGTTTTAAATTCTAGTCATAAAGATTGTTGACTTAGCGGTTGCATTTAATGTGAGAGACTCTCTTTTTCCCTGTCTGCCGACAGGCAGGTTCGTTTTTCTTTTATTGAAATCTCAGTGGTTTCAATAAGAGAAGGATAGAAGAAAAGAAGAGTGGTTCAAATTCTAGAGATAAGCGTTGTTTCCTGAAAAGTTTGCGGTTAATACCTAATCTATCAAAGTACTTTGGGAGTAAATTTATAAAGAGATTTTTCTCTTTATATTTTTTATTTTGAATCCATGGTACAGAAGGATGTTAATTATTTAATTGGGCAGATCCTCGATGCAAGTATTAAAATTCATACAGAATTAGGACCAGGATTATTTGAATCTGTTTATGAAGAAGTTTTAATGTATGAGCTTTGTAAACGATCCCTCTTAGTACAAAGACAATTAGGAATACCGGTATTTTATGATGGAATAAAATTCAAGGATGGTTTTAGAGCAGATTTGATGATAGAATCCAAAGTAATCGTTGAAATAAAATCTGTTGATATTTTATCACTAGTTCATTTCAAACAATTACATACCTATTTGAAATTATCAGGTACCAAAAACGGTATTTTGATCAATTTTAATGTAAATCTTCTAAAAGAAGGCTTTTACAGGCGATTTAATAACTTTGTGTAATATTTGAAGAAATGGAAGAAGCATTTGTAAAAGTGACAAAGGACCAGGGTATTGCTACGATTGAGTTTTATCACCCTCAAAGTAATTCATTGCCTGGTAAGATCTTGCATGAACTAACAGTTAGTATAGAGCAGGAAAGCGTTAATGAACTAACTAAAGTGATCATCCTCAGATCTGCCGGAGAAAAGGTTTTTTGTGCAGGCGCTTCTTTTGATGAACTGGCAGCCATTGCCACAGAAGCGGAAGGACTGCAATTTTTTTCAGGCTTTGCAAATGTGATCAATGCCATGCGAACCTGTCCAAAATTGATCATTGCCAGAATACAGGGTAAATGTATTGGCGGAGGTGTTGGTTTGGCAGCAGCAGCAGATTATGCGATAGCTGCAGAAGGTTCAGACATCAAGCTTAGTGAGCTGGCAGTGGGCATTGGCCCATTTGTTGTTGGACCGGCAGTAGAAAGAAAATTAGGATTATCTGCATTTTCACAATTAGCAATTGATGCTTCCATGTGGCGTTCTGCGGATTGGGCAAGAAGAAAAGGCTTATTTGCAGAATTACACACCGATATTATTGGCGTTGATACTTCCATTCGCAGGCTATCAAATACACTTGCTGCATCTTCACCTGAAGCAATGAAAGAAATCAAAAAAGTTTTATGGCAGGGAACCGAAAACTGGCATCAGCTTTTAGCAGAAAGAGCAGCCATCAGCGGAAAATTAATATTGAGTGAATTTGCAAAAGAATTTATCCAAAAATTCAAATCCGCTAAATTGGCCAAATCCTAATTATTTGGATCTTCCTGCAATTCAATCTATACATACCAATTTATTTAAATGCATAACCCTGCTTTTTTGTTATAACTGCTTAATTTCTAGAGGCATTTAAGGGTTCTTGCCTTAGTTGTCATTTTATCTGTGTATTATTGTTAACATTCATTATTTTAACAGGCAGATAGATTGAAAACAAACTAGGTAAAAGTGACGTTCAAAAAAACTATCCTTCTTTTATTGTTATTCATAGTCACCCTTCAAATGTGCCCCATTGATGGTATTGCTTATGCTTTGGGGAAGACAATAACCAAAAGCGAAATATTTATAGCTAATTCAGGTGAAGAAGAAACAGATGATGAATCTGGCAAAGTTAAAAAAGCAGAATTTCTTACAAACCTGTATGCGGATAATTACCAAACATCAGATTTAAATAAAAATCCAAGAAAGCACCAGATAAATTTTAGCCATTTAGATGAATTTTATAAAGAAGTCATCATACCTCCGCCTAATCAGGCCTGACCAAATTAGTTTTTTGTATTTTTTTGCTTTCATTCCTTTTGCTTTTACAATAACGGTACCGTAGTCATATTTCTAATCAACATAATCTTATGAAATCGAACATTCCTAAATCAGGGTTAACCTTTCAATACCTTAAAGAAGATCTGCCTGCAGGGTTAGTTGTATTTTTTGTGGCACTTCCGCTTTGTCTGGGAATCGCATTGGCATCAGGCGCGCCATTGTTTTCCGGAATTATTGCTGGAATTGTTGGTGGTATTGTGGTTGCTTTTGTGAGTGGTTCTGCTTTAAGTGTAACCGGACCAGCTGCCGGACTTACAGTTATTGTATTAAACGGAATTACGCAGGTGGGGAGTTTTGAGATTTTTCTTGTTGCTGTAGTTATGGCAGGAATGCTTCAAATTTTATTAGGGTATCTAAAAGCGGGTATCATTGGTTATTATTTTCCTTCAAGTGTTATCAAAGGGATGTTGGCTGGTATAGGAATCATTCTTATTTTAAAACAGGCACCTGTTGCCATTGGTTATACAAAAGAACTGTCTTATCAGATAGGTTCTATTATAATAGCGGCGGTATCCATCAGCTTAATTTTAATCTGGGATATTAAGGCGCTAAAAAAATATTTATTTTTTAAATGGGTGCCTGGTGCACTAGTAGCCGTTGTTTTGGGGGTTGTTTTAAATGAACTGTTTATGCAATACCAGCCCGCATGGGCTATGAGTGCAGACCAATTAGTAAGTTTACCGGTAGCATCTTCCGGTAAAGAATTTATCGGTCAATTTACTTTACCCGATTTTGCAGGGGCATTAACCAATTACAATGTATATATATTGGCAGTTACTATTGCTATCATTGCTAGCTTGGAAACATTATTAAGTGTTGAAGCAGCCGATAAGCTTGATCCTTACAAGAGAATTTCACCTACCAATCAGGAATTAAAAGCACAGGGACTAGGTAATGTTATTTCCGGATTAATTGGGGGATTGCCGATGACTGCTGTAATTGTAAGAACTTCTGCAAATATTAATGCTGGCGGAAAAACAAAACTATCAGCTATTATTCATGGTATTTTTCTTTTGATAAGTGTGATTGGTCTCTCTGCTATTTTAAATAAAATTCCACTGGCATGCCTGGCTTCTGTTTTATTAATTGTGGGTTATAAATTAACCAAGGTTGCTTTATACAAACAAATGTTCAAATTGGGTTGGGAGCAATTTCTGCCCTTTATTTTCACCATTCTAGCTATTCAATTCAGCGATCTACTGAGAGGAATTGCACTTGGTATGTTTACGGCTATATTTTTTATTCTGAGAGCTAATTACAGAAGAGATTACGAATTGCATCATGAGAAATTAGAAGAAGGCGGTCATATACATATCAAACTGGCTGAGCATGTTACGTTCCTTAATAAAGGAAGTATTGCAAAAAAGCTTGCCGACCTACCAGAAAATACTAATGTTAAGATTGATGGCACCGGAACACATTATATTGATCTAGATATTATTGAAATTATACATGATTTCAATAAAACGGCATCACTTAAAAACATAAAGGTTGAATTGGTAAACATTCCGTCATTTTTAGGTGTAAGCGGGCATTAATCAAATAAATGTTGGTTAATCAAACAGATGAGATTATGGAAAATG
>CALRUV010000148.1:0-9262 GCA_943371455.1 Chitinophaga pinensis
CGAGAACCAACTGGCCACCCTTTACCTGGCCGATGATGATGAAAGTATACGTAAAAAGATCATGAAAGCTAAAACGGATCAGGGTCCGGCAGAACCTAATTCTGTAAAACCTGATTATATAGAGAACCTTTTTACGCTAATGAGTTTGGTAAGTGCACCAGATACGGTTCAGAAATTTCAGGATGATTTTAATGCAAGTTCTGCAGCTAATTGTATTATTCGTTATGGGGATTTGAAAAAGCAATTAGCGGAAGACATGACCCAATTTATTGCCCCGATCCGTGAAAAAGCAGCTGACATTCAACACAATAAGGAATTACTGCGTAAAATAATTGTTCAGGGTGCTGATAAAGCAAGGGCAAGTGCTTCTGAAACCTTACAATTGGTAAGACAGGCTATTGGTATGAATTATGGTTAATTTCCGAAAAGGATTACCATAGTCAATACCTGCTTAAAAAAATAGTTTCCCACTCAACGTTCTCCAAACATCCTATTTCGTACTTTCATTCTTATGGCAAAAGCAAAGAAACCAAAACATGTGGCAGTAGCCGGTAATATCGGTGCAGGTAAAACAACACTTACAGAAATGCTGAGTAAGCATTACCGCTGGATTCCACAGTTTGAAGATGTGGACCATAACCCTTACCTGATGGATTTTTACGAGGATATGCCACGCTGGAGCTTTAACCTGCAGATCTATTTTCTTAATAGCCGGTTAAACCAGTTATTAGAAATACATCATGGAACGGAAACCGTTATTCAGGACAGGACCATCTATGAAGATGCACATATTTTTGCGCCCAATTTGCATGAAATGGGTTTGATGAGTAAACGAGATTTCGACAATTACTTTCTTTTCTTTCAAACCCTGAAAACCATGGTACAGCCGCCAGACCTGCTGATCTACCTGAAAGCATCCGTGCCTACATTGGTTTCTCAGATACAAAAAAGAGGCCGTGAATATGAAGAAAATATTCGGTTGGATTATTTGAAAAAATTGAATGAACATTATAATCGTTGGATAGATTCTTATAAGGAAGGTCCATTACTTATTATCGATTGCGACAAAAATAAGTTTGCAGAGAATGATGAAAGCTTTGGAGATATTATCAGTAAGGTTGATAGTACTTTGTTTGGATTGTTCTAATAAAGAAATGGGTATTTTAAAGAGAAAATATCAGAAATTTTATGGAAGTGAATTTTACTGAAATAAAAGATAAAAGGGAAGTCTTTAGAACAGGTAAAAGAATCAAGTGATTGTCAAAAAAAATATAACCCAAAAAAAAATAGAAAAAGCCACTTATGTTGATGGCTACAGGGTTTGTATTGACTTTAATGATGGGAAAAGAAGTACTGTTGATTTTAAACCATTTTTAGAAACTATTGAGAAAGGTCATTTAAAGAAATATAAAAACATAACAAATTTCAAGAATTTTCTTATTGAAAATGGTAACCTAGTTTGGGGCCAGGAATGGGATTTGATATTTCCACTCAATCAACTTTACAAAGGATATATTAAATTATAAATAGTTAAGAATCTAACTTAACTATTTTATGCTTTTTGATTTTAATCCCCTAAAAAAAGAACCCCAACTTTTCATATGGGGTCCCTTTCAAACAAGCAATCGTCGAAATAATATTACCCTCAAGTAATATCAGCAGTTAGGCTTTTGGTGCGGCCATTAAAATCTCAGATGAAACACCGGAAGCATATTTTTCAAAATTCCGAATAAACTCTTCGGCCAATTCCCTGGATTTGGTATCATAGGCAGCTTTATCCGTCCATGTGCTGCGTGGGTTTAAAATTTCAGCGGGCACACCCGGACAGGTTTCGGGAACCATCACCCCAAATACAGGGTCTGCCTGAAAGGTTTGTTTTGCCAGTTCTCCATTTAAAGCCGCCGTTATCATAGCACGGGTATAAGCTAATTTCATTCTTTTACCAATACCGTAAGGTCCGCCGGTCCAACCAGTATTGATCATCCATACATGGACTGCATCGTCTTTCATTTTCTGGCCCAGCATGGCTGCATATTTACCGGGATGTAAGGGTAAAAAAGGCGCACCAAAACAGGCACTAAAAGTAGATTTTGGTTCTGTAACACCCGCTTCTGTACCTGCTACCTTAGCCGTATAACCACTGATGAACTGGTACATGGCCTGACCGGGATTTAATTTACTTACCGGAGGCAATACGCCATAAGCATCACAGGTTAAAAAGAAGATATTCTTGGGAAGTCCGCCAATACTGGGTTCCAGGGCATTGCTGATATAAGTTAAAGGGTAACTTACCCTCGTGTTTTCCGTAATTTTTTTGCTGCTAAAATCTATGCGCTGTGATGCCGGTAAAAACTGAATATTTTCCACCAATGCACCAGGCCTGATTGCCTGAAAAATTTCAGGTTCTTTTTCTTCACTCAAATCAATGGTCTTGGCATAACAGCCTCCTTCAAAATTAAACACAGATGTTTCTGTCCAACCATGTTCATCATCACCAATTAATTTTCTGTTGGGGTCTGCACTCAGGGTAGTTTTTCCCGTACCACTCAAACCAAAGAATACCGCCACATCACCTGCATCGCCCATATTGGCACTGCAATGCATGCTCAACACATTTTGCTGGTGCGGAAGTAAAAAATTCAATACACTAAAAATCCCTTTCTTCATTTCACCGGTATAACCAGTACCTCCTATTAAAATTGTTTTGTGAGTAAAGGAGATCATGGCAAAATTTTCTTGCCTGGTTCCATCCACAGCCGGGTCTGCCTTAAAACCTGGTGCTTGTATGATATGCCAGTCGGCTGCAAAATTTTCCAGCTCGCCATCTTCGGGGCGCAGAAACATATTAAAAGCAAAAAGATTACTCCATGGATTTTCATTGATCACCCGGATAGGTAAACGATAAGCAGAATCTGCACAGGCATAACAATCGCGTACCCAAACTTCTTCCTGTTCTCCCAGGTATTGCAATAGTTTTTTACGGAGCTGCAAAAAATATTTTTCTTCTACGGGAATATTAAAATTGTTCCAGTCAACTGTATCAGTTGTTATCGCATCCCTCACGATAAATTTATCCTTTGGACTGCGACCAGTAAACTCACCCGTTCTAATGCAAAGAGCACCGGTATCATTCAAAACACCCTGTCCTCTTTCAATGGTTTGTTCAGATAAAGTAGAAGGTGCTAATTGATAATGAATCTTTGTTTGTGTAGAAAACTGAAAATCAGGCAAAATGGATGCAGGTATAAAAGAGGATATAGCCATCATAAACGAACAATCGTTAGTTAAGTTGCAAATGTAATTGTTTAAGTGTTTCGGCAATTAATTCGTGTAAAGCTTACACAAGATGGATACAGCAAAGATTGGATTAATCTTTAATTATTTTAAAATAATACGGGCAATTTGCAGAAAATAATTTTAAATTTTACTAATTCATTAGATATTTTCCAAAAATAGAAAATAGGCAAATTTCAATGGACTCCTCTAAAACCTGATCAATTCCTCTTTTCATTTTCAAATTTTCAAATTGTCAAATTTGAAATGATCCTAACATTTTTTTATAAGATCAAAAAAGGCTTCCCGCAACTTTATAAGTAGGTTTGTAGCAAATTTGAATTATGCTTTTTAGAAAAATCCTTGTCCTTTCTTTGGTTATTATGTTCGCGCAAAATATTGCTGCACAGGAATCTGAACCGGAAGAAAAAGGAAAATTCAAAAAAGAAAATATCTTTTTCGGTTCAGGAGTTAACCTGGGAATCACCAATCTATCCTTTAATGTTGGCTTAAATCCAGAAATAGGCTACAGTGTTACCAGATGGCTGGATGCAGGTATCTCAGCCAATATCAATTATTTTTCACAAAATGCTTCCGATTTTAGTCGTATACGTTTTAGAAACCTCAACTATGGTGCAGGTACCTTTTTACGGATCTGGCCGGTAAACTTTCTGCATATCCAGGTACAACCGGAATACAATTGGATCAGTTCTAACCAAAAAGATGTGCTTACCAATCAATCTGCTACTTATAAATACCAGGCAGAGAGTTTGCTGATTGGTGTGGGTTATGGCACCCATGTTTTAGGGCGTAATTATTCTTATGTTACTTTGATGATAGACGTTTTGCAGAACAGGTTCTCACCCTACCGGGATCAGTACAATGATCCCTTACCTGTATTCAGGGCGGGTTTTGGCATGTACCTTAGACCATCGCGGAAATAGCTGTTGCCGGATCATCACAAATTAAAAGTCGTTCCTGCCAGCTTTCATACAAAAATCCCTGTTGCTGCAACATATCCAGGTGTGCCATCAGGTGGGTATAATAACCGGCTGAATTAAGGAGTATGATCTTCTTATTGTGGATATTCAAAGAATTCCAGGTAAGCATTTCAAACAATTCATCCAATGTGCCATAACCTCCAGGTAATACTATGGCGGCGCCGCATAATTCATACATCATTTTTTTACGAATATGCATATCAGCTACAACATGTAGTTCTGTGATACCATGATGTTGTGCTTCTTTCTGTAATAACATTTCAGGTATTACTCCTGTTACCTTGCCCCCATTTTGCATAACGGCATTGGCCACCACACCCATCAAACCTCGGTTACCGCCACCATAAATAAGTTCCAGTTCATGCTTTGCCAATAACAGACCCAGTTCCGCTGCATGTTGTGCATACAGTTCATGAGCACCCATTTTTGATCCACAAAAAACAGCAATACTTTTTATCTGCATAGAACAAGTTTACAGATAGCAAAATAGGTGAAATATTTTTACTACTTTACCATTTCGTATTTATCATTCAATTATTATTTGCCATGTCGCCATTATTATTATTCTCCTTCGTTATTGCTTACTTTTTAATACTGCTGGGGGTGGCATGGTATACCGGCAGAAATAGTAATAACGAATCCTTTTTCATAGGCAATAAAAACAGCAACTGGATGCTGGTGGCTTTTGGTATGGTGGGTACATCCCTTAGCGGGGTAACATTTGTTAGCGTTCCAGGCGCTGTTGCCAAAGAGTCATTTGCTTATTTTCAGATAACCATTGGTTATTTGCTGGGTTATTTGGTTATTGCTTATGTATTGCTACCGCTTTATTATAAACTGAACCTGACTTCTATCTATAATTACCTGCAGGGCAGACTAGGTTTTACCTCTTATAAAACGGGGGCCAGTTTTTTTATTCTATCCCGAACATTGGGTGCTACTGCCAGATTGTATTTAGTAGTTAACATCCTCCAGGAAGCCATACTCAATAGTTTTCAGGTGCCTTTCTGGGCTACTACCCTTATTATTTTAGCAATGATTTTATTGTACACTTTTGAAGGAGGTGTAAAAACGATTGTATGGACAGATACACTCCAAACCACCTGTATGCTGGCCGGACTGGTGATCTGTGTATTTTACATACTCAATACCCTGCACATGGGTTTTGGCGAAAGTTTGCAAGTGATGCAGGATAAGGGCTATTCCAAAATATTTTTTACCAATCCGGACAGTAAGTTATTTTTTGTAAAACAAATCATCGCAGGCGCTTTTATCACCATCACTATGACGGGCATGGATCAGGAAATGATGCAGAAAAATATTTCTGTTAAAAATTTAAAGGATTCGCAGAAGAATGTGATCTCAATGTCTGTTGTGTTGATGATCGTAATTTTAATATTCCTGTTTTTGGGCGGATTACTTTATTTATATGCCACACAACTTAATATTGATGTAACAGGGGATAAACTATTTCCTGCCATTGCCCTGCAACATATGCCCCCATTTGTTTCTGTGATATTTATTATAGCACTGATCTCTGCCCTTTTCCCCAGTGCGGATGGTGCAATTACGGCGCTTACTTCCACTTTTTGCATCGACATCATCGGTATGAAACGCAGGACCGACCTGACGGATGCGCAACAAAAACAAATGAGGCAAAAAGTGCATCTTAGTTTTGCAGCCATCTTCCTCTTATTTGTGATGGTTTTTAAATGGATCAACGATTCAAGCATGATAGGTTTGATATTGAAAGTAGCTTCCTTTACTTATGGTCCCTTACTGGGTCTTTTCACTTTTGGTATTCTCCTTAAAAGAAACGTAAAAGATAAGTTAGTGCCATTTGTATGCATTGCAGCGCCCATCCTATGTTTCATCCTTGATAAAAACCAGAAACTGATTTTTGGTTCTTTTGAATTGGGATTGGAATTACTTATCATCAATGGATTGATTACTTTCCTCGGACTACTCCTTATCTCAAAACCACAAACAAAACAAATGGCATAATAAGGCGATTGCCTAAATCTCTGCGAAACCTCCCCGTTCTCTGCGCCACTGCGGTAAAAAAGCAATCTCTAAAATGATTGCTAAACCCCATTACAGGTAGAGCAGGTAAACACTTAGTCGTTATATTTGCAAATGGAACTGATTCACCCATTAGCAGAAAACTACGCATCAGCATTTACTTCTGCTGAACCGGCTTTACTGGCTTCTGTGAACAATCAAACCATCGCAGATCACCCTAAAGCACATATGCTTAGTGGGCATGTACAGGGCAGGTTTCTATCATTCATCAGTACTATATTACAACCGAAATACGTTTTAGAAATTGGAACATTTACCGGTTATAGTGCTTTATGCCTTGCAGAAGGATTGGTTTTGGGGGGCGAATTACATACCATTGAATTAAGGGAAGAGGATGCAGCAATAGCTTTAGCACATTTTAATGCCTCGGCTTTTAAACAGCAGATCAAGTTACACACGGGCAATGCAAAAGAAATAATCCCAACTCTTAACAAACCATGGGACCTGGTATTTATTGATGCAGATAAGGTTTCTTATATAGATTATTATGAAATGGTGCTGCCGCAATTAAGTTCGGAAGGCGTTATCCTGGCTGATAATACTTTTTTTCACGGAGAAGTATTAGCAGAGACCATCAGCGGGAAAAACGCGAAAGCCATGCATGCGTTTAACGAACATGTAAACAAGGATACCAGAACCGAACAGGTGATGCTAACTTTAAGGGATGGTTTGATGATGATTAAATTGAAAAAATGAAACAACAGACAATTTTATTTTTCTTCTTCCTTTTTGGTATTTCTGCATGGGCACAGAAAGAAAAATCGATTGCGTATATAGAAAAATACAAAGAACTGGCCATGGCAGAAATGTTACGTTCAGGGGTACCAGCTTCTATCACATTGGCGCAAGGCATTTTGGAATCACAATCAGGCGAAAGCGATCTGGCAAAGAAATCCAATAACCATTTTGGTATAAAATGCAAAACAGAATGGACTGGCGCTAAAACCTACCATGATGACGATGAGCGGGGAGAATGTTTCAGGGTTTACCCAACAGTAGAAGAATCTTATAAAGACCATTCAGAATTTCTCAAAACCAGGCCCCATTATGCTTTTCTTTTTCAACTAGACCCTACTGATTATGATAGCTGGGCAAAGGGTTTAAAAAAAGCAGGCTATGCAACCAGCAGCACTTACCCGCAGCGTTTGATGAAAGTGATTACTGATTATGGTCTTCAACAATACAGTCTAATGGCCATGGAAATGAAACTGATGGAAGGGCGCAAAACTGGAACCGATATAGCAATAGGACCTGCATATAAAATCAGCTACTTACAAAGTTCTGAACCTTTACCATTACAAGAGGCCGCTATAATGCCTGTCAATACCGAACCTATACATTATCCAACAGGTATTTTCACGATTAACCAATCAAAAGTAATTCATGCAGTAGCTGGCACTTCTCTTTTATTATTGGCAACACAATATGATATCCCTTTAAGCAAACTGCTGGAATATAATGAACTAACGGAACTGGAAGTGCTTGATAAAGACCGTTTAATTTACCTGGAAAGAAAATTAAAAAAAGGCGCAAACACAGTGTATATAGCAAAACCAGGTGAAACGCTTTACGATATTAGTCAGCAAGAAGGTGTTAGGCTGGAAAGTATTTTGCTGTATAACACATTGCAAAAAGGAAGCCGCTTGCAATCGGGTGAAAAAATTTATTTACAGCCAATAAATACAACCCACAAATCAGTAATGGCTTCCCCCAAATAATTTTCTTAGTTTAGATTTCATAATCAGTTCCCAATGGCAAATATTACCGTACACAACAAATCATTCATCCCCTATTTACCAGAAGAATTGATCCAGGAAAAAGTGAAAGAGCTGGCCCTGACTTTGGATAAGGACTTTGCAGGTAAAAGGCCTCTGTTTATTGCCATTTTAAATGGTGCTTTCATGTTTGCATCCGACCTTTTTAAAAACCTCCAGATAGAGGCTGAAATCTGTTTTATCAAACTGGCTTCTTATAAGGGTACCAAATCCAGCGGACAGGTTGTAACGGCCATTGGTTTAGACATAGATATTACAGACAGACATGTGATCGTTCTGGAAGATATCATAGATACAGGCAAAACCATGCACTACTTTTTGCCACAGTTACGTAACCATCACCCCGCTTCCCTAAAAGTGGCCATCTTATTGCATAAACCCGACGCTACGCTTTTTCCTATTGATATAGATTATTGTTGCTTTTCTATTCCTAATAAATTTGTGTTAGGTTATGGACTCGATTATGATGGCCTTGGCAGAAATATCAAAGAATTGTACCAACTGGAAGGTGCTGAATAAAGTATAAAGTTTAGCCAATAAGCTGCAATGGGGTATCATTTGCAGTCATACTACATTATATTGAATGAAATCCTGTTACCAAATGAAACAAATCATTTGGATACTTATTCATATTGCCTGCATACAAACATCCTTTTGCCAGTATTACCTGAGAGGTGAAATTAAGGATGAGCGGGGACGTGTATTGGAAGGCGTAAAAATCAACCTGCAATCAAAAGGTTCATTTCCTTACTATAGCGGCAATAGCGGCAATTTCGGCATCTCTGTTGCTGTACAAACCGATACCATAAGCTTACATCTGGATGGTTATGAAATGTTCAGGACTTCAGTTGATACCCGAAAATTTCAGTTGTTCACCTTAAAGATGCTTCCATCCACTGCTCAGCTTTATACCGGAAAACTTGCTTCGGCCACCACTAACCTGAAATCCAGCTATACCGGCAGTTTCAGCGTTTTGGGCGAAAGCTATAGCACCCTGATTGAAAATGAATTCATCCATGCTGCAGATTATCCGGAAACAGGTTTTGCCATGAATACAGATAAAGCTTCTTACAGCAATATTCGCAGGTTCCTGAACAATGGGATGTATGTACCCACAGATGCCATCCGTGT
>CALRUV010000149.1:0-8957 GCA_943371455.1 Chitinophaga pinensis
ATTGTATCGGTTTATCTCACTGGCTTATAGACATTTTAACTATCCCAGCTACAATCGGTGAATTTTGGATGATAGGCTACCTAATAATTTATGGCATACGACCTGTAAATAACATTGAATAAAGATAATATATCACTAATGTTTTGAAGTTGTAAATATAAGTTGTTTGAAAGTCTTGTCTGTATTGGGTTTTAGCAGTTTTATGGCCTAACACGATTTGAAAAGTTTGAAATTTTATCTTAATATAACACCTTGATAATCAATTTATATAAATCAAGGTGCATATTTGTTTTCTTAGCATATTTCAATTATTTCGCCTACTAGTTTTAAAACCTGTGTTAAAAGGTATAATGGTGATTGGTTTTTTAGTAAAGGAAATAAGAAATTCTCATCACCAAATTTTTCTATCCAATCCAAAAGAAACAGAACTTGCAATCAAAACCTTTTTAAAACAATAATATACAGGAAAACTAAGGCTAAAATCGGGTTGCTGCCATTTAGGCTTGGAATTGCAAGCCTAATTGATTGGTAGCCTATGCCGTTGTTGCTCGCCTGACCAACAACATTTTAAATACAAAATCAACAATGGCAACTAAATCAATCTTCCTTTTATTTTTCTTGGGCATTTCACTCAGTATTTCTGCTCAAAAACAAGCTATTTTAGTTAAAAATGGGCTGCCACAATTTTCAATTAGTCTGTCTGTAAAGCCCACCGATGCTGAAGAAAAGGCCGCTATATTACTTCAATCGGCCATTATAAAAATGGCGGGTTGTGAACTGCCAATTGTAAAAACAGATAAACCCAAAAGTAAAAAATCAATTTATATTACCTCATTGCTAGTTTCAGATTCATCTAGACTCGGCAGGACAGTAACTAATCTTCCAAAAGGACTGAATAAACATTTTACAGCTGATTTTGAAATAAAAAAGAAGAATTTGATAGACGATGCTTTTTTGATTTCTATTAAAGAAGACAATATTTTACTATTATCCGGAGGAAAAAAAGGTGCCATCTATGGGGTTGAACATCTGCTTGAAAAATATTTTGGGTGTCGTATGTATGCCCCCCATGCGGAAATCATGCCTCCAAAAAGCACAATAGCATTGCCAGTATTGTGTGAAACGGATAAGCCTGTGAATAGTATTCGCATTGTGAATGGGGTTATGACACAACAAAATGAAGACTACCGCAACTGGCAAAGACTGAACGACCATAATGAAGAATTTGCAAAAGGCTATTATGTGCACACTTTCAACCGCCTGGTACCATGGGAAACCTATTTTGATCAGCATCCTGAATATTTTGCATTGATGGGTAGCAAACGCATTATTGATCAATTATGCCTAACCAATCCGGATGTTCTTGATATAGCGATTAAAAAGTTGCAGGAAGAAATGGCCATGCAGCCCGAAAAAAAATTATGGTCTGTTAGTCAAGGCGATAATTTTTCGTATTGCCAATGTGATCAATGTGCCCAAATCATTGCTGATGAAGGCTCTGCATCGGGTCCGATCATCCATTTTGTAAATAGGGTAGCGGCGCAATTTCCCGATAAAGTGATTTCTACTTTGGCTTACCAATATTCACGACGAGCCCCCAAAAAAGTCAAGCCTGCCAGCAATGTTCAAATTATGTTGTGTACGATCGAACTTAATCGGAGTAAAGAAATTGAAAATGACAGCCTCAGTATTTCCTTCCTCAAAGACATTACGGACTGGGGGAAAATCAGTAAAAACATTTACTTATGGGATTATACGGTTAATTTTTCGCACCATATCACACCTTTTCCCAATCTGCACACACTTCAAAAGAATATCCAATTTTTTACAAAGAACAATGTTAATGCCCATTTTCAACAGACCAATGCGAGTATGGGACATGAGTTCTCAGAATTAAAAGCCTATTTGATAGCACGTTTATTGTGGAACCCGGATATCAATGCGGATTCAGTTATAACTGATTTTTTGAATGGCTATTATGGCGCGGGTGCTGTGTTTATTAAAAAATATATCAACCATCTGACAAATGAAATTATTAAAACGGGAGAGTGGCTGGATATTTATGGGCATCCTATGGCACATGCCCGAACTTTTTTATCGGCTGAAAATATAGCGCAATACAACCAATATTTTGATGCTGCTGAAAATGCTGTAAAAGAGACGCCTTCTGTTTTACAACGTGTAAAACTCTGTCGTTTACAGATCCAATATGCGATGATGGAAATTGGCAAAAGTGATATGTTTGGTTCGAAGGGTTTTTATACAGAAGACAATGGAAAATTTATTTTAAAAAATGACATGCTGCAATTAGTAGAAGATTTTTACGCTGTTAGCAAGCAAAATAGGGTGTTAAATGTGAATGAAGCTGGTCTTACACCCGAAGAATACTACCAATCAACTAAACGATTTATCAATGTGCAGGTGGAGGGAAATATGGCTTTTCGCAAAAAAGTAACGGCTAATCCAATGCCTTCGCCCAAATACAGTCACGCAGATTTGTCAATTTTAACTAACGGAGTGCAAGGAGCAAACGATTACAAAGCCCATTGGCTTGGTTGGGAAGCACAGGATGCGGAACTATTACTCGACCTTCAAAATACCATGCAACCTCTATCCATACAAATCTCCACACTTTATGATCCTAAAAGCTGGATCTTGCATCCAAGATCTGTGGCCTGTTCTGTTTCAGAAGATGGGATCAATTATCGCTTACTCGAAACACAAACTATTGAAGGAGATCAACGCAAAGAAAATGTGACCCATAATTTCCTTTTTGATAAAAATTTGGGTGCTAGTAGGTATATCAAGTTTGAAATAAAAGGCACAAAAAAACTATTCAATTGGCATCCATCGGCTGGGGGTGGTTCTTGGTTTTTTGTAGATGAAATTGTGGTGCGGTAAGACTTCTTGTTTTTCACATGCGCCTCATTAACCAATATGTAAATCCAATCAAATTTATTTTTGTAGAACACAAACAGTTCATGTTGAGAAATTAAAGGGACTGAAAATTTTAGTTTTCTTAATTTCATTGAATGACTATTACCTATCCACTCCTGATCGATGGCGGTCTTTCTAATGAATTGGAAAGACAAGGTTGTGATCTGAATCAAAAATTATGGAGTGCACAATTGCTGGAATCTAATCCTGAAGCGATCATTCAAGCCCATCTCAGTTATCTTGAAGCAGGTGCTGCTTGTATGATCACATCCAGTTACCAGGCCACCATACCCGGTTTTATGGCAATTGGATATGATAAGGAAACAGCCAGCGAACTGATGATTAAATCAGTTCAATTAGCAGAAGAGGCAAGAAACCGTTTCCTATTATTAAACCCGGATGCTGCAAAACCTTTGATCGCTGCCAGCATTGGTCCTTATGGTGCTTATCTGGCCGATGGCTCTGAATATCGGGGTGATTATGTGATCTCTGATCAGGCTTTAACAGACTTTCATGCACCCAGAATCCATTTGCTAGATCATTCAAATGCTGATATGCTTGCTTGTGAAACGATTCCTAGTTTTCAGGAAGCCAGGGTACTATCCAAAATTTTAGAAACGGCCAAAAAGCCTGCATGGGTATCCTTTTCCTGTAAGGATGGTAAACATATCAGCGATGGCACACCCATTGAAGACTGTGCAGCTTATTTTGCACAACACCCTACTGTATTTGCTATTGGTGTAAACTGTACTTCCCCAGAATATATTTCTGATTTAATTCAAGCGATCAAAAAGCGATCAGGCAATAAGAAGATAGTGGTCTATCCAAATTCAGGAGCCGTTTACCATGCGGAAACTAAAACCTGGACGGGTCTTTCGGATCTGTCATCCTGTGAAATTATGGTAAAGGAATGGATAGATTTGGGTGCTGATATGATTGGGGGTTGCTGTGGCATTGGCCCAGAACAAATTAAAGCAATGGGTAAAATTATTTCGCAATAGAGGCTCGTGCAGATGATGGTATCCCGCCGATGTTGGTGTTTTCACCAACATCGTATGTTACAGGTACTTTGTATGGGTGATACAGATTACGAAATATTCGAAATAGCACAATACCTACTTTGACTTATAATATTTTTTTTCCTATATTCATTATGCGCTAGTTATACACGCGAAGGCACCCAAAATAGCTGGATTGGCGCTAGAATTTAGCGCGTATAACTAAGTTAGCGGTTATTACAGGACGCACTAAAAAACATCGAACTACTTAATTAAACTCTTGCTTAATGACAAAATCGCAGAAAAAACTTAATGCCCAGATTCTAGGGGAAGGAGAAAAGACAATGCTATTTGTTCACGGTTATGGTTGTGACCAAAACATGTGGCGATTTATTACCCCTGCATTTGAAACTTCTTACAAAATTGTACTTATTGATTTGGTGGGTTCAGGCCAATCTGATCTTAATGCCTATGATTTTGATAAATACAATACCCTCCAAGCACATGCAGACGATCTTCTTGATCTTATTGAGGAATTAGGCTTAAAAAATGTTGTGTTGGTCGGGCATTCTGTAAGTGCCATGATTGGTGCACTAGCCTCCATACAAAATCCTGCTGCATTTGATTGCATCATCATGATTGGTCCCTCTCCCCGGTATATAAGCGACCATTCGTATAATGGGGGTTTTTCGAAGGAAAGTATAGATGAATTGGTGGATGCCCTCGATTCTAATTACCTTGGATGGTCGAGTGCCATTACCCCTGTGATTATGGGGAATCCTGAGCGTCCAGAATTAGCACAAGAATTAAAAAATAGTTTTTGCCGCAATAACCCCGCAATTGCTAAACATTTTGCCCGCGTAACTTTTTTAGGAGATAATCGAGCGGATTTAGAAAAGGTAACAGTACCTGCCCTAATACTTCAGTGTTCGTCAGATGTGATAGCCCCTCTATATGTGGGTTCCTATGTACAACAACACATTAAAGGCAGTCAATTAACCCAACTGAAAGCAAAAGGGCATTGTCCACACGTGAGCGAACCGAAAGAAACCATTCAGAGCATGAAGAAATTCTTAAGTGCTAGGTAACAAATAACTTATGGAATTAGATTTCAAAACCCTATATAATCATGCACCTTGTGGCTATTTATTCGCCATGGAGGATGGCACCCTGATAAATGTGAATGATACTTTCTTAGCATTCACTGGTTATTCTCGCGAAGAAATCATTGAAAATAAAAGATTCGAAGACTTTCTTTCCATAGGAGGTAAAATTTACTACGAAACGCATTTTGCTCCAATTTTAAATATGCAAGGAGAGGTCAGTCAAATTAATTTTGATTTTATTAGAAAGGATGAAACTCGCTTTCCAGTGCTTATCAATGCAATTAAGCAAAGTGTCAATGAGAAGCAGCACAATTATATTCAATTTATTGTGCTAGACATCACACAGCGTAAGCAGTACGAGATGGAATTAATGAACGCTAAAAAAAAATCTGAGAAATTGTTGACGCAACTCTCAAAAGTAAATAAAGAACTAACAAGCAATATTCAAGTAATCGAAGAACAAAGGGAACAACTAGAAAAAATAAATGCTACTAAGGATAAATTTTTTAGTATTGTAGCTCATGATTTAAGAAGCCCTCTTAGTTCTTTGAAGATGTTCTCAAGTTTGTTAATTGACGATTTTGACAGTCTTAACAAGGAAGGTATTCTGACTATGAGCAAGCAACTTAGCGACTCAGTTGACAGTACAATTAAAATGGCCGACAATCTAATCACTTGGGCGATGGTACAAATGGGGGAGTCCCAATTCAATGAAGTGACAATAAAAGTTCAAGACATTACCTCAAACATATGTGACGTTTATCAAGACGTGGCATTAAAAAAAGGTATCAACCTAAATTGCTCAGTTGAGGACTCTCTTACCATAATTGGTGACAAAAATCAAATAGAATTCGTAATTAGAAATCTTGTGAACAATGCTATTAAGTTCACTCATAAAAACGGTTTTGTAAGTTTGACGGCTAAATCATTACCAGACGGACTAGTTCAAATATCCGTTTCAGACAGCGGAGTAGGGATTTCTGATGAATATAAAAGGGAATTATTCTCTATTAGTAAAAAACAAAGCACCAATGGAACAGCTGGAGAAAAGGGTACTGGGTTGGGTCTTATGTTGAGTTACGAGTTCATGAAACTAAACGGAGGACAGATTGACCTCGAAAGCAGTTTGGGCAAAGGGACTACATTTTATACTAAGTTTAAAAGTGGACATTAAATAAATGATTGTAGAAAATGCAACAACCGCTAACACGGGTTTGGCAAAAGTGGCGGTTCAGTGCTCCGCATATACATTTGTGGTTAATCAAACATTGGTTCTCCGCATCAACATTTGTGGTGAAAATCGCCATCTTCGCCAAGCCCGAAACCGTTATGAACAAGGCGAAAAAAATATATCTTCGGACCAAGAGAACTAGGGTACGACAAAAAAGATTAACCAAACAAATAGTATATGAAAACCAAAACTCAAACTGACCGCAGAGATTTCATGAAATCGACTGCTATTATTGCCTCGGGGACTTTCGGACTATCTATGCTTCCAAACATCAGTTCAGGGACTCCTCTTATTGCTGACGAGCGTGATAACATTATTGGAGTAAGAGAAGGCTTCTCTCCACAAATTGGAACATTGCTTTCAATGATGACCTGGATGCGCAGAGTAATATTAATGCCTGTGAAAGATATGACACAAGAGCAATTAGATTATCTTATTGACGAAAATTCCAATTCAATTGGGGCAATGCTTTTTCACTTGGCTGCGACTGAAAGATACTATCAAATCCACACCTTCGAAGGCAAGAAATGGGGAGACTGGAGTGAGCAGGACAAAAAGCGATTCAGCGTAGCGAGTGGTCTCGGTGACGATGCCAGAAAAACAATTAAGGGAAATAACATAGATTTTTATTTAAGTGTTTTAAAAGAAGTTAGAGAGAATACGATAAATGAATTTAGAAAGAGAGACGACAAATGGCTACTCGCTGTTGATGATACTTGGGGATGGGGGCCGACAAATAATTATTGCAAATGGTTTCATGTTTGCGAACATGAATCTAACCACAACGGACAGTTTAAGTACATCAAAAGTAGACTTCCGGGGTCTAAGCCAAGTAAAGATTAGCCTGTGGAATATTTGAAACGTTAACAATTATTGTAAGTGAATTTGTATCAACTACACATTACTAATTTTTAACCCGAATGATAAACAGATGATTAAGAAGTATTCGGTTTTGATATGCTTGCTTACCTCAGTGATATTTATTGTGATCGCATCCTTATTGTATCCTGGCGGCTCATTGCTTGATAAAAATTCGATAGGGTTTGACTGGTCAAAAAATTTCTTAAGCAATTTGTTCGCATCAAAAGCTTTAAATGGTACAGACAATCCTGGCTGGATTTGGGCACTTATTGGTATGGGATTTAACTCGGTTGGGTATGGTTTATTTTTTATTAATATGTCCAAAAAGATCTCTTTAAAACAATGGGCTACTATTTTAAAATATATAGGTTTTGCCAACATCCTATTTATTTTCTTAATTGCAACACCTTTGCATGACCTGGGAACAATTTCGATCTTTTTAACATTGGTTGGCTTATTTGCCATTACTGTATTTATCTTAAAGACAAAACTTCATTTTTTAAAATTTTGCTGTATTATTTGCTTACTGACTTATTACTGTTTCTTTTTCTTTTTTGGTTTTGATTATATGGGTCTGGCTTTTATCATGCAGAAAGTATATATTATTAGCTCCATGCTTTTAATAATAGCTCTTGAGTATTTTACCAAATATGATGACTTTACAGAAGCTGTTGGTAAGGTGACCAACAGCATTAAATAGGAAGCATGATGCAATTGATTAGAAAAATCAAAACTATTTATTTATTGCTTCCGCCGTTGTTGTGTCGCCTGACCAACAACTTTATCATTGATACAAGGAAAGTCAAAACTGTTTATTTAACATTGTTAATGTTGATAGCATTTAGTTTAGCATCTCCTCATTTAATGCAAGCCCAATCTTTAGTAGGTATTACCGGCAAGCAAGACAGTTCTTATTCAAATTACAGTGCTTTTACGAGTACCTTAAAAACACATCCGCATGTGAAACTAATGCCTGTATTGAATTTGAAGCATATTCGTGCAGATAAAAATATTGTTTACACTAAAAATGGAAATAACAAATTATTCATGGATGCTTTTTATTCGGCATCGAAGCCCTCTCAAAAACGTATTCCTATCCTGATGATACACGGTGGAGGTTGGAGATCCGGAAATAGGATACAGCATCATGCACTTGCTGAAAAATTAGCAAATCTGGGTTATGTATGTTTTACGCCAGCTTATCGCTTATCTACTGAAGCGCTTTTCCCGGCTGCTGTGTATGATTTAAAAGAAGCGATCAGATGGGTTAAAAGAAATGCCAGCAAATACCAGATAGATTCTTCCAAATTAGTGGTAGCCGGATTTTCAGCAGGAGGGGAGCTGGCAGCATTTTTAGGAGCCACCGGAAATATGCCCTTATTTGAAGGCCCTGGATATGATATAAGGATCAGTACTACCGTGAAAGCCGTGATTGATATGGATGGTATCTTATCATTTGTGCATCCCGAATCTGGTGAAGGCGATGATAGCAAGAGAACTTCTGCAGCTACTTATTGGTTTGGATACAGCAAACAGACACAGCCAAAATTATGGGAAGCCGCATCCACATTGAGTTATATAGGACCCTCTACGCCACCTACTTTATTCATCAATAGCAACGTTGATAGAATGCATGCAGGAAGGGATGACTACAGAAATTTTCTTAAACAATTCAATATCTACACCGAAGTAAAAACCTTTGCAGATGCCCCGCATTCCTTCCCTCTATTCGATCCATGGTTTGAGCCGATGGTTGCGTGTATGGATCAGTTTATAAGGAAGGTGATTCAATAGAGTTATAATGATATTAATCAATGGTTGTTG
>CALRUV010000150.1:0-8920 GCA_943371455.1 Chitinophaga pinensis
CTAATTTTTTTATCGAATAAAACGGAATTTTTTGGATGGATAGCATTTTTCCCGGGGTTTTCAGCCTAAAATCAGCCTTAGAGGTGTTTCGCAGACCCATTTGAATTGCATATTTTTACCGCCTATATGAGTACACAACAGGACAATCAGTTTCAGGCAATTATTTCTCATGCCAAAGAGTATGGCTTTGTTTTTCCCAGTAGCGAGATCTATGATGGGCTCAGTGCAGTGTATGATTATGGTCCATATGGCAGTGAGTTGAAGAAAAATATCCGTGATTATTGGTGGAAAAGTATGACACAGTTGCATGAGAATATTGTGGGCATTGATGCAGCCATATTCATGCACCCAACTACCTGGAAAGCAAGCGGACATGTAGATAATTTCAGCGACCCGATGATTGATAACCGGGATAGCAATAAAAGATACCGTGTTGACCATCTCCTGGAAGCCAAAGCAGACCAATTACGCGAAAAAGGAGAAGATGTAAAAGCAACTGAGCTATTAGCATCTATGGATAATTTACTGGCAGCAGAAGACTTTGCAGGATTGCACCAATTGATCCTGGCTGAAAAAATTGTTTGTGCAGTAAGTGGAACGGCTAACTGGACAGATATCCGTCAGTTTAACCTGATGTTTTCTACCCAATTGGGTTCTGTTGCAGAAGAATCGGACACCATTTATTTAAGACCGGAAACAGCACAGGGAATATTTGTCAATTTTTTAAATGTGCAGAAAACGGCCAGGATGAAGATCCCTTTTGGCATTGCGCAAACCGGCAAAGCTTTCAGGAATGAAATAGTAGCCCGACAATTCATTTTCCGGATGCGGGAATTTGAGCAAATGGAGATGCAGTTCTTTGTTCGCCCCGGCACGGAAGGAGATTGGTACCAATACTGGAAAGAGGCCAGGTTACAATGGCACCTGAGTTTGGGTATTGCACCTGAAAAATACCGTTACCATGATCATGTAAAACTGGCACATTATGCCAAAGAAGCCTGTGATATTGAATTTGAATTTCCTTTCGGATTTAAGGAAGTAGAAGGCATCCATTCGCGCAGTGATTTTGATTTGACCCAACACCAGAAATTCAGTAAAAAAAAGTTACAGTATTTTGATACAGAGATCAACCAAAACTATGTGCCTTATGTGGTAGAAACCTCTATAGGCCTAGACCGTATGTTTTTGTTGATATTGGCCAATGCTTACGAAGAAGAGCAGATTGCGAAAGAAGATGGAACTACTGATAGCAGGGTAGTGTTGCATATTCCGGCAAAGATCGCACCCATGAAACTGGCGATACTTCCTTTAACCAAAAAAGATGGACTTCCAGAAATTGCCAGAGACCTGATGAATGAGTGTAAGCCTTATTTTAAATGTTTCTATGAAGAAAAGGATGCCATTGGTAAAAGATACAGAAGACAGGATGCCATTGGAACGCCTTTCTGTGTTACCATTGACCATCAAACCAAAGAAGATCAAACCGTAACCATACGTTACAGAGATACCATGGTGCAGGAAAGGGTACTAATGAGTAAGATCAAGGATCTTGTGTTGGAGCAGGTGATGATGTAGAGGGAGGGAGAGTTGATAGTTAAAAGTTAATAGTTAAAAGTTTATAGTTGAATTCAATACTATTAACTTTTAACTATTAACTTTTAACTTGTCATTATCCGTATAATTCAAGATGTATCGCCTTCTTATCATAGCCTAGATCAACAATTCTTTGTTTAGCCTCATCTATCATATTTTTCCAACCGCATAAATAGAATTTCGCTGGATTTTTTCCATGGTCTGTCATGGCTTCATATACGGGGTGAACATATCCTTTATGGGCTTTGTCGGGCACTTCTGTTTCTCTTGAATAACAGGGATGGAAGAAAAAGCCTGGTTCCAGTTTTTCCAGTTCTCTTAGTTCATCAACATATAATCCATCTTCCAGTTTTCTGCAGCCAAAAATGAGGTGCAGGTTTTTGTGGGGTATTTGATGTGTATGGATATGGTGAACCATGGAATGGAAGGGTGCAATGCCTGTTCCTGTGCAAATAAAATAAAGGTCTTCTTCAATATTTTCTGGCAGGGTGAACTTGCCTTGCGGTCCGCGAAGAATCAGTTCGGTGCCAACAATTACATGGTTAAAAAGATAAGTAGTACCCGCACCACCTTCTAAAAAAACGATCACCAGTTCAAATATATTGGTGCCATCGGGTGCAGATGCAATGGAATAGCTGCGCCATCTTTTATTTTTCTGTTCATGTATGGGGAGGTCGAGTGTAACAAATTGTCCTGGTTCAAAATCAAAAGCTTCCAATTCAGGAATCTGGATCCAAAACCTTCGTGTTGCACTTGTTGCATTTTCTATTTTGATTACTTTACCGGTACGCCATGGTTCTGCCATAAAAATGATTTAACTGTAAACCTGCTACAGTGTATGAAAATAATGGGTAGTCTATCTTATTAAAAATACCTAAATGCTTAATTCAACCGCGTGATGCGTTCAACCTGCCTGGTGTGCAATTTGCCATTCCTATCGTACAATCTCAATACCAGTTCATTTTGTGCTACCAGATCTGCAATTGCTTTAATAGGTTTGAATTTATCACCTGCTTTTGCTTTGATACTGATTTGCCAAACATCCTCATCTGTATAACGCACCAGTGTATCTGTTTTACTATCTGTTGTAACTATAACTGGTTTATCGGTAACCCTTGAAATGCCCGCATGGTATAATTCTTTGTTGATCCAAACTCTTTCTAACCTGAAAAAAGAAACATCATTTGAAATCAGGTAAATATAATAATCAGGTAAATTCTCATCTTTATTCATTGCTGCGCTGTTATCATTTTGCTTTTGAAAAGCTTTGAGTTTGGCTGTTGGATTTTGCGAAAAAATTAGCTGACTAAACAGCAGAGATAAACAAAATGTGCTAAATTTCCTCATGCAATTAATTGTGTATTAAAGGTAAGAATTATGACAATAAAAAAGGCAACAAAAAAATTGTTGCCTTTTACTATTATACCATTCGGCATTAACGCTGAATCAGTAATTTTTTCACATAAGTCTTCTTATTATGCTGTATCCTGATCAGGTAGAAACCAGAGCTCAGATTGGGTACGGTTAGCTGTTTTGAAAACTTACCTGTAAAGTTCGGATAGCTGCTATTATATACCCTTTGACCAGACTCATTTAATATATTGATGGTTAAATCTGCTCGGGAACTTACTTCAAAAGAAAGGTTGAATACGCCATTATTTGGATTAGGTGAAACATTCAATTTTATTTCTTCTGCCAGCACATCTGCAATAGCTGTAACGGAGAAAGTGATCACATTGGAAGTTTGCAAGCAACCAAATCCATCTACCACCACAACTTTATACCTTCCTGCTTTGGTTGGTTTAAAGTTTTTACCAATGGCATTCACAATTGCTGTGTCGTTCAGGTACCACAAATTACCGGAACTGATACTACTAACTAAAGAGTCACCTTGTTGGGTAATAACCGGCACAGGGCTAACTGCAGCAATCACCGGCACCCTATCGCTCATACAACTAGCGGTAGTTACCTTCATATTGTAAAAGAAGTAGTAGAACTCCGATTCTTTAACTGTAGCTGAGTGGGCACTATTTCCGGTGATATTAAAGATATTGGAAATGCCCTGCGGATAAGTAGTACTGCCTGTTATGCCATTGTTACGGTAAATAGTGGCACTATCTGTTCTGCCCTGACTTCTCTGACATTCTACAATTAATGCCCAATCGCCCGGTGTTGGTACGGAAATATTCAATGGGAATATGGCACCCGTATCAGCAGCCGGATTACCTGAAACAGGACCGGTAGTAGGAGTTGGTGTAGTGGCATAAACATCTACAAATGTTTCGCTTAAACGGTTATAAGAATAAGCGCCAGTTATCAAATCTTCCGTAACTAATTTTGCCCAGGTAATCTTTATTCTGCCAGGATAGCCAATATGAAATTTGGCTGATTCAATATTTACAGGTACTGAGTTGGTGAATTTAATGTAATTACCTGCAAAAACATTATAGCCTCCCTGTGGGTAAGCCAATTTATTAGCAGCACCTACAAATACCTCTGCTTCCTTAGCAACATAATAGGTTTTATCAGTTGGTGGATTAGAAGTATTAACCGAAGAACCGGATGCAAACGGTGTGTTTCCAGTAGGAGAAGTATACCAGAAATAATTGCCTGAAGGGTCAGCATTGTTCACCTTCAGCGTAACATTGGTAGCACAGATACCGCCCACCGCAGAAATAGTGGCAGGTTTTGTCTGTGTTGTAAATGTGGATGCAAGGCTATTATTGCTTGTATTGCCATCAGTAGATAGGTTTGTGGCAACAGTAAGTGTATATGTTGTTCCACTGTTCAGTGTAATGGGTGCCTGAAAAGTATATTTAACTGTTCCGAAAGCTTCAATTGGTCCGGGATAAATAAAATTCAGGTTAGAAACGGTTGTTGAACCTGTTACCAATGTAGCTGTTAAAGGAATATTTGATTGTGCATTTGACCCATTGTTTTTAATGCTAATGGAAATGTTTTGGGGAACACTGCTACCGCAAGCTATTACAGAAGGGGATACAATTTCTGTGATAGTCATATCATTGGGAGAAGGCTGAACCCTTACCCTGTAATCCTGTGTTTCGCCTCTGCCATAAGTTCCGCAGGCAAGCACATCTGCTGCAGTTCCTGTTTCCTGCACTACAACACGCATTAAAACAATACTACCTACAGTTAGTGTATTAGGCACAGCAATATTGGCATTGAATACTTGTGCAGCTGATGTTAATACACCACTTGCTGCAACTGTTTCACCTGCATCAAAAACAGCATTGTTATTATAATCGATAAAAACCTTCACTACCCTTGTATTGGTGGTAAGATCGGCTGTTCCTACCCTTACTGAAATAGGTATGGTAGTGCCCACTTCGATATCTGCTAAAAACCGGGTATTGTCTGTATAGGTTTTAGATCCTGTTGTGTTACCGAATTTTATTTCTTTAAAATTTACACTATCAATTTTTGCACCACCACCTCCTGAAGTTGAGGCACAATACACAGTTCCACCCACACCACTAATAACCAGTGAATAAGCCTGAGAACTTCTTGCCAATGTGCCTTTATGGGTAACGGTGATAGTATAGGTTTGACCAGGAACAGTACTATCCATATCAACTCTTTCTACATTGTCGGTAATATTATCACCGGGTACAGCGGCAAATCCGGGGCTGTTTACATCCAATGTCCATGGAAAATAAGTTCTTAAAGAAGCGCCGCTACCTTTTGTGATCCTGATATCTAGATCGTTTACCAGTTTTTTGTCTCTGTTATTTAACCTGTTAACATTATCAACGTTTCCTTTTACATCTGTCCAGCAAATG
The DNA here is from genome assembly GCA_943371455.1 of Chitinophaga pinensis. Taxonomy (GTDB): domain Bacteria; phylum Bacteroidota; class Bacteroidia; order Chitinophagales; family Chitinophagaceae; genus Sediminibacterium; species Sediminibacterium pinensis_J. Next base: position 5,394 of record CALRUV010000150.1, read on the forward strand.
GTAGCACTCAATGGTTGTTTACCCGTTGCAATTACAGTGGTTGAAAAACTTTGGCCCTGGGCTAATGTTCGCTCATGAATCTGGTGTGCACTATTAGCGGCATTATTGCTGGGAATTGCTGCTGTTATTACGTTTGCTGCTTTTTGCACATTCAGCATACCCCATCCATAAGAATAATCTGGTCCTGCAGATACCCCTGCTTCATCAGCAGTATGAATGGCCAAGCCCTTTAATGTGGCAGAACGCATAAAAGTACCCGGCTTTAATTTATTGTAGTATTCCTGTAACAGTAACAAAGAACCCGATGTGTTGGGTGACGACATAGATGTTCCACTAAATGTGGCATAGGAAGTATTGCTGGTGGCTATAGACGAAAATACATTCACACCATCTGCCACTAAATCTGGTTTGATCCTGCCATCATCTGTGGGCCCCCAGGAACTGAACCTCGAAATCACCACATCTTCTTTTCTTGAATACCCTGTTGGAATGCCTTCAGCAGCGCCAACGGTGAGAATATTTTTTGCCAAATTGAAAGAAGAAATAATATCAAAACCATCGTTATTGCTAATTCCTGCAGGACGGTTACCTGATGAAACCATTTGACCGCTGGCATTATATCTGAAGTAGGGTTGACCAACTGCCGGTCCATTTTCATCACGAGAATTACCAGCTGAAGCAACAATTAAATAAAAAGGTGCATTGTATGCAACAGAATCATAATTCTGTGCCCTGTTATCATAATAGCCAAATTTAAAATCTTCCGTTGCATCTGGTTCACCATAAAACTCCCAACGGTTATTTTCAGAACTGTTCAATTGCCATCCTGCCAAGAATCCGTATGAATGATTGGACAGCACAATATTAGAACCTTCAATGGCCATTTCTGAAACATCATTGTTATTGTCGTAAGAAACCATTCCCTGTAAACCATAAGCCATTCCTCTTGCACTGGGGTTTACGCCAGAAGCAATCATAGTGCCTGCTACGTGAGTAGCATGATCTTCCACACCTGTTGGATTATCTTTTTGGGTTACCCGTCCGTTAAGTTCCACGTGTGTTCCTAAAACTGATCCGCCTACTTCCCAAATGCCCAGCCTATTTTTCATATTATTTGAACTGCCAGTAAGGTTTAAGCCAGATGAACCACCAGGCCATAACTGATTAGCTCTGGTACTTGCAGCGGCAATAAGGTTACTATTAGTGGTAACATATTCCGGAAAACCAAATTCATTAACGCCATTCAATACGGTTAGTCCGCCATTACGTCCTTTATAGCTTAAAGGCCAACCCTTTGCTTTAGCCATTGAAAGGGCTTTCGCATAATTATTATTAAAGGAAATTCGAAAGCCAATGGCTGCCTGATTTAACAAGCGACTATTGGTAAATTCCTGGGCTGTAATAATGCCGGTAGCTAAACTGCAACCCACAAAGAACAAAACAATTTTTTTCATCATAACCTTTAACATTTTCCTATTACCCTGTATTTGAAAAATTTGGATAGAATATTCACTAAATTAGATACTTTCATCATTCAAAGTGATGTATGAAACAGATTCTTTTTTTGGTTTGTTCAATTAGTTTCCTTTTGATGGCTTGTTCTTCTTCAAAAAAAACTAAAAACACAGCAATTACGCAGGGTTTAACTGGAAAAATTACTGAATTATCCGGCAACCAAATGCCCATGGCAGATGCACCTAAACCTGTTCCGAAAGGTATTTTAACAACCCTTTATGTGTATGAATCAACCTATCGTAGCCAGGTTCAACCGGTTGGTGATGCACCCATCTATACGTCTATCGCTACAAAACGGGTTGCTTCAGTTGATACAGATAGTGCAGGTAACTATACTATTTCACTACCTCCGGGTGCTTATTCCGTTTTTGTTAAGCTGGGAGATAAGTTTTATGCCAACCTCTTCAACGAAAAATACCAAATTGCTTTGTTTACGGTGGAAGAAGGAAAATTAACCACCGCAAACCTTACAGTTAGTGATAAGGCAAAGTTTTAATGGGCAACCAATTTTGTTCTGGGAAAAAAAGTAAAAACTTGAAGCAATAAGCAGGCAGCCCTCAGCTTCCGCACCTTATCTTTGCACCTCCCAAAAGGGATAGGATTTGATTTTGCGGATATGAACCTGAATGTGTTGTTGGAGCAGTACCAAAATTCACCCCGGCTTTTTCAGCTGGCGGACAGGCTCTCTTTTGCCGATACCCAAAAAATATTTTTAAAAAACCTTCAGGGCAGCAGTTCAGAATTTGTGGTGGGTTCTGTTTTTATGCACCCCAATTGCCAGCAGTTAAACCACCTGGTGGTTTTAAATGATGCAGAAGAAGCGGCCTATTTTCATAATACGCTGGAAAACCTCACCAATGCTTTGGATCTTTTTTATTTTCCTTCCTCTTTTAAGAACCGCAAAAATTTCCGATTGCTCAATAGTTCGCATGTGATGTTGCGTACTGAAGCACTAACCAAATTATCTGCAGGCGGTAATAGAAAAATTATCGTTACCTATCCCGAAGCTTTATTCGAAAAAGTTGTTTTGCGTGATACCCTTAGCAGCAATATCATCAGCATCAAATCGAATGACACCATCAATTTGAACAGTTTGATGGAACTCTTTGTGATGTATGGGTTTGATCGTACAGACTTTGTGTATGAACCCGGTCAGTTTGCATTAAGAGGAGGGATCCTGGATATTTATTCATTCGGTAATGAAAAGCCCTATCGTGTAGAACTTTTTGGCAATGAGGTTGACAGTATCCGCATATTTGATCCGGAAACACAATTGAGTGAAAGAAAATTATTGCAGGTAAATATCATTCCCAATATTGAAACCCAATTTGACAGTAAGGAGAAGATATCCTTATTGGATTTTGTTACGGAGAACACCATTGTATGGTTGAAAGACTGGGATGTGATCAAAGAAAAGATCGCTAACCAGGAAGATGACCTGCATGGTTTTATCAATATGCTGGACAGTGGTTTTCGGATGCACAACAATGAAGAAGATGATGAAACCCGCATTGTTAAAGAAGTAAGCTGGGATGATTTTGTAAAAGCAGATGCTGTTGAAAAACAATTGCAGGGCAGGCATATTGTTGAGTTTGGTTACAAGCCTCAATTGGCCAATTTTGAAATTGAATTCAAAACCAAAACACAACCCTCCTTTAACAGAAGATTCGATCTGCTGATCAGTAACCTGAAAGCGCATGAAGCAAATGGCTATGCGATTTATCTCTTTGCTGAACAGGTTAAGCAGCTGGAAAGATTGAATAGTATCTTCTCAGACCTGAATACAGAGATCCAGTTTGTGCCCGTTCCTACCGGCATACATGAAGGTTTTATAGATGATGACCTGAAAGTGGTTTGCTACACAGATCACCAGATATTTCAACGATACCATAAATACAAGGTTAAACAGGCATACAATAAAAACAAAGCACTCACCCTTAAAACCCTCCGTGATCTGCAACCGGGGGATTATGTAACGCATATCGATCATGGCGTTGGCACTTATAGCGGAT
>CALRUV010000151.1:0-8806 GCA_943371455.1 Chitinophaga pinensis
CCCCTACATTCCAGCCATCTTTCATGAATTCAAAAACACCACCATCCTGTTTCAGGGTAAAATAAAAATCGGGGTATCCAAATCCTAAGGGATGGGTATTGTCTAATTCTGCTTTATAAATGGCACCGGGAATTGAATTGGTGAGCGACTGCCCTTCTCTATCACTGTACTTTTTTACCAGAGCATAGTCGCCCTTATCCTCTGTTTTATCTTCTTTTTGTTTGATGCCCCAATCTGCGCCAGCCATTGCTGCCACTGCATTTTCAATGGCTATCAATTTACCGCCACTTCTAACAAAGTCTTTCAATTTATCAGCAACAGCTTTTTCGGTTAGATTTCTGTAATTACCATCTGGTATAATTAATACCTGGTAATTTTTAAGGTTAACCCTGGAGAGGTCGGTCACATTGATCAATGATACCGGATAATCTAATTGTTTTTCAAAAAAATGCCAGATCTCGCCCTGGCCCAGACTCGATGTTTGTTCACCACTTAAAAGCGCCACTTTTAGTTGGGGGTTGATTGTTTTCACATCGGGCGATCCAAAATCGATTCCCTTATCCATAAAACCGGTTTCCACGGCAACGGGCTGAATATTAAACTGCTTACAGGCATCATTGGCCAGTTGGTTCCAATTGGCAGGATTACCTGTTTTTATTACGATCAAAGTACCCCGGTCATAATTTTTATTGTTGAGTGAAAATGGTTTTTCGGCAAAACGTACTTTCAATCCATTTTTCAATAATTGTGCCAGCACTTTGGCAGCATTTAATGAATGGTAAGGAATAAGAACACCAAAATTTGAGCTAACATTATTTACAGTTCCTGCGAGATTTACGGGTCCGTTTAGTTCCAACTTTTCTTTTACGGCATATGCTTTTACACCATGAGCATAGGGTATGGCCCAAGCAGTAATATCATAGGTATTGGAATCTGTAACCACGGTTCTGGGTTCGAGCAAAACCTTTGCCATAGCCGATTTTGGCTGATAGGCACTTACCGCCAGGTGAAAGCCTTCATCTAAAAAAGCATCATCTTTTCCAGTAAAATAATTAAAGCCCTTGAATGTTTTGGAAGCCAATGATCCATATTCAATTCCATTCTGATCCAGCAAACGCATGACCGATTGTAATTTGTTGGCATCATTGGTTGTTAATACATAGGTTTTGTATTCTCCTATTTTACCGGTTCTGCCATCGTCAAAATATTTTTTGAATTCATCTATTAGTTTTTGGCGATTTTTTGCGGCGATCTCAATGGTAGAGATCCCGGTTGTATAATGATGTTTAGCACGATCAACCAGGGTAAGGGTATCGCCATCTGCTTTGATAATGCCCAGTCCTGCCCTGCCACCACCTGCCTGTTCATAGGTCATTCCAATTGCTCCATTGTAAACCGGATAAGTATCACCATAAGAAGGATATAAAAGGTCATAGCGTTCTTTGGTATAAAATAACCAGCCATTTTTGTCAAAATAACTAGCATTATTTTTTCCAATCATGAGCTGAAAGTCTTTCTGCCATTGGGTGATCACTTCATGGTAGGGATCGGCCGCAGGTGCAAAATAATAGGGGCCATTGATACCCTGTTCATGAAAATCAACATGTATTTGTGGCAGCCATTGGTTGTAAACTTTCATTCTTTGCTGCGATTCTACCTGTGTTTGCCAGGCCCAATCTCTGTTAAGATCAAAATTATAATGGTTACTTCTGCCACCGGGCCAGGGTTCGCTATGTTCTCTGGTAGCGGGGTCTGCATTTAATGTTTTACCCGTTACACTATTAAACCAATTTACATACCTGTCTCTTCCATCAGGGTTGATGCAGGGGTCCATCACGATCACTGTATTTTTTAACCATTCTTTTGCCTGCAAATTATTGGGATCAACCAATGAAAAAAGTGTTAGCAAGGCTGCTTCTGAAGAAGATGTTTCATTACCATGAACATTATAACTCAACCATACCAAGGCGGGTGCATTATCTGTAACCGGGGCTTTTTTATCATTGGTAGTGCCTGAAAGTCGGAGATTATTTAAGCGTATTGCTTCTAAATTTTTCAGGTTTTCCGGACTGGCAATAAAAGCAAGCATCAGTTCTCTTCCTTCATTGGTTTCGCCGTATTTCTCCATTTTTACCATATCTGGCCTGGCCATGGCCACAGACTTGAAATATTCCACTAGTTTATGGTGCCTGGTATAACGGGTACCGATGGGGTATCCCAGGTATTTTTCAGGGCTTTGGAGCTCTTGCGCAAAAGAGCCTAGGGTTGAACAAAGGAGAACAAGTAAAAATTGTATTTTTTTCATATATCAAATTAATCTGCCGTGAATGTAGGGAAGAAACAAAATAACTAACCAAAAATGGAAGCTTTTTTATACAGGTACTCTTAAATTACCGCAGTCCATTTGATAAAAAAATGTAATTTTCTGCCATGAGAAAACCTTCTATCATTTTGTGGGCGTTATGCAGCTCTTTTCTGGTAAATGCGCAAACAGTAAAGTCTATTGTTGGCCCAGGAAAATCAATCAATCCTTATAAATATTCCATCGTAAAAAAAGGTAATTTTTTAAAGGCATCTGTAAGCTCTGCCCATCCTTTGGCCAGTTTAGTGGGTGCTGCAATCATGAAAAGCGGGGGTAATGCTTTTGATGCAGCTATTGCCACGCAGTTAACCCTGGCCGTAGTTTATCCTGGTGCAGGTAATATTGGTGGAGGCGGATTTTTGTTGGGAAGAAAATCTAATGGAGAATTGATTGGAATAGATTATCGGGAAGCGGCTCCAGAAAAAGCAGGAAGGGATATGTACTTAGATAAAAATGGTTATGTGCAGATGGCTCTCTCACAATCAGGACATTTAGCATCCGGTATTCCGGGTACGGTTGCAGGTTTATTTGCAACGATGCCTTATGCCAAACTTGCTTTTGCCCAATTAATACAGCCTGCTATTGACCTTGCAGAAAAGGGTTTTGTAATAACGGAAGGAGAAGCCAGTAGTTTGAATGGTACCCGAGAATCATTTATTAAATTTAGTACTAAGCCTACAGCACTTGTAAAAGAAAGTAAATGGGAAACGGGTGATACATTGGTGCAAAAAGAACTGGCAGCAACATTAAAAAGAATTCAGAAAGAAGGTGCACTGGGATTTTATGGTGGAGAAACCGCTAAACTCATTGTTGAAGAAATGCAAAGAGGAAATGGAATCATTTCTTTGAATGACTTAAAACATTATACAGCAAAATTACGCATGCCTCTGGAATTCAAATACCGCGATCACCAGATCATCAGTTTTGCACCGCCCAGTAGTGGTGGTATTTTGATAGCACAAATGCTGAAGATGATTGAAAAATATCCGGTAGGTAGTTATGGATTTCAATCTACTAAAAGTGTTCAATTAATGATAGAAGCAGAACGAAGGGCTTATGCAGATCGTGCTGAATTTATGGGAGATCCCGATTTTTATAAGGTACCAGTGAAAACATTGATCAGTGAAACTTATCTCACGCAAAGAATGAGCGACTACCAGGCAGACAAAGCAGGTATCAGTTCTAATATAAAAGCAGGAACTATTAAGGAAAGCGAAGAAACAACCCATTTAAGTGTGGTGGATGCTGCAGGAAATATGGTTGCTGTTACCACCACATTAAATGGCGGATATGGCAGTAGAACTGTTGTGGGTGGAGCGGGTTTCCTAATGAATAATGAAATGGATGATTTTAGTGTAAAGCCTGGCGTGCCCAATATGTATGGGGCAGTTGGTGGCGAAGCCAATGCAATTGTTCCGGGCAAAAGAATGTTAAGTTCTATGACACCTACTTTATTGCTAAAAAACAACAGACCCTATGTAGTTATTGGCACACCGGGAGGGACAACTATCCCTACTTCTGTTTATCAGGCAATCGTTAACCTTGTTGATTTTAAAATGAATGCTGATGATGCCATCAACAAACCCAAGTTTCATCACCAATGGCTGCCAGATGCAGTTACAGTGGAAAAAGATTTTGATGCCCTAACGAAAAAACAATTACTGGAAATGGGGTATAAAATAACTGAACGCGGGGCAATAGGCAGAACGGAAATTATTCGGTTCTTGGGTAATGGTCAGAAAGAAACAGTGGCTGATAAAAGAGGTGATGATTCTGTTGCAGGGTTTACCCCCTAGCCCACCCCCTAGCCCACCCCCTAGCCCCCTGAAGGGGGAACACATGTGGGTTCATCTAATTTCAAAATTGTTATAATATGGATTTTGAATCAGGTTTTTTGAAAGACGCGATCAAAAGGTTTCACTATTATAAAGTATTAGGCGATAACACTTTTGTGCAATTATCGGAGGAATATTTTTTTAAACAACCGGATCCTGAGAGTAATAGCATTGCCGTGATTGTGCAACATTTGCATGGAAATATGTTGAGCAGGTGGACCAACTTTTTAACAGAAGACGGCGAAAAAGAATGGCGGAAAAGGGATGCAGAATTTGAAGCATGTCCGGGCACAAAAGAAGCGATTCTTATATTATGGGAAGAAGGATGGAAATGCTTATTGGATACATTGGGTTCATTAAGCAAGGATGATCTGCAAAAAACGATTACCATAAGAACTGAGCCCCTATTGGTTTATGATGCCATTTTGCGGCAACTTGCACATTATCCTTACCATGTTGGTCAAATAGTTTACCTGGGAAGATTATTTAAAAAAGAATCCTGGCAATCTTTGAGTATCCCCAAAGGGAAAAGCAGTGTTTATCTCGAAAATGTGAAAAAGGAATTTCAGAAATAAGCTTAGAACTAAAATATTTTATTGTGAAAAATATTTATAAATCAAAGGCTCAATCCTTTTCATAAGGGAAGTCTAAAAATCCAGAATACACAAACGGTAATTGCCATTGTAAAAGCAACAAGGAAAGTTATTCTTTCCCAGCTTTCTCTTTTTTCTTTTGTATGGGTTAACATCGTAGTAAGTTATATAAATGAGTGAGCCAGTTTTGAACAAGAAATTAGTCCTTATTCAATACCTTAAAATTACCATTCAGGTGAGGTTTTTTCATTGCATCAGACTGTAATTAATTTATAGAAATCACAGTTGCTTATATATTATACAGAAAATAATTGGAAATTGTAACGAGAAAATCCTTCAAAAAATAAACCTATTACTATACAACCAAATCTTCTATGAAATTAATTGCTAAGCCAGTTGAGATCCCGGCATTTTATCAGCCCTACCTAAACCATGTGCCTAGTGACGGTAAATTATTGATGCACCTTAATGACATTCTGGATGAAACTATTCAATTGGTCCATACCCTATCAGAAGTGCAATTGAACTTTCGCTATGCTAACGGGAAATGGACCATGAAAGACATTTTGGTACATTTATCAGATTGTGAACGAGTGATCATCTACCGAACCATGCGAATTGCCAGAGCGGATAAAACCAATCTTCCTGGCTTTGATGAAAATCTTTTTGTAGAACATGCAAATGCCGGTAACCGACAATTAGCTGATATTTTGGAAGAATTGATTGCCTGCAGAAAAGCCAGTATTTTATTCATCGAATCTTTAACAGAAGAGGCACTAAACCGAAATGGGATGGCAAATAGCTATGCAATTGGTGCGAGACTCTTAGTAAATCACTTATATGGCCACCATCGGCATCATCTTAGTATTTACCAGGAACGTTATGTGGTCAGTTTCCCCTTGTAAAATGTATTTGAAATAAGATATAAATAATTTCAATAATATAATTTCTAATTGGCTTTATAAAAGATGCCAATTTTAAATTTATTAAAAAAATAATACAAGCTATCTGCCTGTTAATTAACAACTTACCAATTAATTAACCAAACCTGAGGAAAATCATATTTACTTTAATTGTATTAATTGAAAATTTGTTAAACAAAGCAATAAATTAGCCAAATCAACAATAACTATTATGGAAACGATGAAAATAATCCACCAAAATGAATCAACTGAGATCAAACCAGATTTAAAAAATTGGGTTACAAGTATAGCCCAGCAAACCAGTGCTAAAAATATTTACTGGTGTGATGGTTCAAAACAGGAATACGATAACCTTTGTGCTTTACTCGTAAATAAAGGAACTTTTAAAAAACTAGATCAGGAAAAAAGGCCCAATAGTTTTGCCTGCTTTTCAGACCCCAGTGATGTGGCTCGTGTAGAAGACAAAACATTTATTTGCAGCAGAAGAAAAGAAGATGCCGGTCCAACCAATAACTGGATGGAACCCAATTCAATGAAACTGCTATTAAATGGTTTATTGGAAGGATCCATGAAAGGCAGAACACTTTATGTAATTCCATTTTGTATGGGACCAGTAGGCTCTACCTATTCTAGATATGGTGTTCAGGTTACCGACTCTGAATATGTGGTAGTGAATATGTATATCATGACCAGAATGGGTGAGAATATTTATCCTTATTTAAAGAGAAGTGAATATGTAAAATGTATCCATACGGTTGGTCATCCATTAGATGCCGGACTTGCAGACGTTACATGGCCTAACAACCCAACCGTAAAATATATCTCTCATTTTCCGGAAGAAAGACTGATCATTTCATATGGCAGCGGATATGGTGGTAATGCGTTAATGGGTAAAAAATGTTTTGCATTACGTATTGCTTCAGTTATGGGAAGAGAAGAAGGTTGGCTGGCAGAACACATGCTCATTTTAGGCGTTGAATCACCCACCAAAGAAAAAACCTATCTGGCAGCGGCTTTCCCAAGTGCTTGCGGAAAAACAAATTTCTCCATGATGATTCCATCTAAAGGAGTGGATGACTGGAAAGTAACAACTGTAGGTGATGATATAGCCTGGATTCATAAAGATGCTGAAGGACACCTGCATGCTATAAACCCGGAAGCTGGCTATTTTGGTGTAGCACCCGGCACCAACTACCATACCAATCCCAATGCTATGGAGAGTATTAAAGCAAATACTATTTTTACCAATGTTGCCCTAACAAAAGAGGGTGATGTGTGGTGGGAAGGATTGACCAAAGAAATACCTGAGGGACTAACCGATTGGCATGGATTGCCCTATGATGCTGCATCCGGTAAACCTGCAGCTCATCCCAATAGCCGATTTACGGCACCTGCCCAACAAAATCCAGCCATAGATAGTGAATGGAACAATCCGGATGGTGTACCTGTTGCAGCTTTTATATTTGGCGGCAGAAGAAGTACCACCGTACCATTGGTTTCACAAGCATTTAACTGGAGCTTTGGCGTGTATGCCGCTGCCACCATGGGTAGCGAAACAACCGCTGCCGCATTTGGAGAAGTAGGCAAAATAAGACGTGACCCCTTTGCCATGTTACCTTTTATGGGATACCATATGGGCGATTATGTAAACCATTGGCTACAATTTGGCAGAGATCTTCCCAATGCACCCAGAATATTTAGTGTGAATTGGTTTAAAAAAGATGAAGAAGGGAAATTTCTCTGGCCTGGATTTGGCGAAAATATGCGTGTGTTAAAATGGATCGTGCAAAGGGTGCATGGAAGTGCCAGTGCCGTAGAATGCCCTATTGGCTGGATGCCACGCTTTGAAGATATGGACTGGACAGGTTTAGAAAGTTTTAAAAAACAAGACTTTGCAAAAATCATGAACTTAGAAAGAGAACAATGGAAACAAGAACTACTTTCTCATGAAGAATTGTTCTCTAAATTATATGATAAACTTCCCAAAGAATTTTATTTTATGAGAGAATTATTACTAAGTGCCTTATGGCGTTCTCAGGAACATTGGGCATTGGAGCCGGAACATGTATAATTCTTAATAAATGAATTGGTTACTCAAATTATTAACTACCCCTTCTGTTGCCCAGGCAGTGATCATGTATGCCTTAGTGATAGCAGCCGGAATTGCTTTGGGTAAAATTAAAATTTTCGGTATCTCATTTGGGATTACCTGGGTGCTATTCATCGGACTTTTTTTCTCTTACCTAGGCATTACCATCAATAAGGAAACGGAACATTTTGTAAAAGAGTTTGGACTGATTCTATTTGTGTATGCTATCGGTTTACAAGTGGGTCCGGGATTTTTTGCATCCCTGAAAAAAACAGCACTGGGTAATAATAGTCTTGCAGCATCTGTGGTGGTATTAGGCGTGGGACTAACCATTTTATTTTTCTATTTGTCGGGCGACCATATAGCTATTTTAGCGGGAGTGATGAGCGGTGCCGTTACCAATACACCGGGTTTGGCTGCGGCCCAGGCAGCCGTAAAAGATTTGCATGTGCCATTACAAGATACCGGCTCTATTACGTTGGCATATGCCGTTGCTTATCCATTTGCCGTAGTAGGTATCATTTTATCACTGGTATTATTAAAGAAAATCTTCAGGATCAATATCGAACGCGAAAAAGAACTGCACCGTAAATTATTTTTCCTTCAATCCAACCGTCCAATCTCGGTGCACATTAAACTGGAGAACAAGCAATTTTTTGGCCAGCCAATACGCAGCATTTTCAAAATGCTGAATGAGCCAGTAATAATTTCCAGAATGTTCCATAAGGGTGAAGTAATTACGCCAACGCCTGATAGTATGTTAGCAGAAGGTGATGTATTGCAGTTTGTTGCTTCTAAAAAAATGCTTGAGAAAATAAAACTACTAGTGGGTGATGAGAGTGATATGAATTTACGCACGGTTCCTTCCAGTAATTTAGTTTCCAGGTTAATTGTAGTAACCAGAAAAGATATTACACATAAAAGACTAGGCAATATACTGGAAATACAACATGAGAACATCACTTTAACACGCATCAAAAGAGCAGGTATAGAAATGGTGGCCC
>CALRUV010000152.1:0-8792 GCA_943371455.1 Chitinophaga pinensis
CATAAAACCAAAAAAAAAATCGACTTTAGCAAGCCATTTCAGATATTTTTGCACCCTATGTTAGTATTAGACGGAAAAATTGCTTCAGCAGCTGTAAAAGAGCAGCTTTTACAAGAAACAACTGCCATTAAAGTATCAGGCAAAAGAGCCCCTCATTTGGCGGCTATTTTGGTGGGCAGTAATGGCGCCAGTGAAACCTATGTTGCCAGTAAAATAAAAAACTGTGAAGAAATAGGGATCCTGTCTACACTTGTTAGGTTAGATGCCGATGTAGAAGAAAGGGTTTTACTGGAAGCCATAGAAGCATTGAATAAGGATATGGAAGTAGATGGCATCCTGGTTCAATTACCCCTTCCCAAACAGATAAGGGAACACAAAGTGATCGAGGCCATCGATCCAGCCAAAGATGTGGATGGATTTCATCCAGGAAGTGCAGGCAAATTGGTACAGGGATTGCCCACTTTTATTCCTGCTACACCCTACGGAATCATGTTAATGCTGGAACATTTTAACATTGAAACCAAAGGCAAACATGCGGTTGTTATAGGCCGAAGCAATATTGTAGGCAGACCTATGAGCATTCTCTTAAGCAGCAATATCAAAGGCGGTAATTGTACAGTTACTGTTTGTCATTCGCATACACACAATTTAAAAGAATTTTGTTTGCAGGCAGATATTTTGGTGGCAGCATTAGGCAAACCAGAATTTGTAAAAGCAGATATGGTAAAAGAGGGCGCTATTGTTATAGATGTTGGTATCACACGTGTAGAAGATGCCACAGCCAAAAAAGGCTTCCGCATAAAAGGCGATGTTGCCTATGCAGAAGTTGCCCCTAAAACAGCCGCCATCACACCAGTACCTGGTGGTGTTGGGTTGATGACGATTGCGGGGCTTTTGAAAAATACTTTGCAGGCGTATAAGGAAAAGAACAGTTGAATTTCGAATATCGAATATCGAATGTCGAAGTAAACTAAATAACTTACTTCGACATTTGATATTCATCTGTTCGAAATTCGTTATTCATTTCTTCGGTATTAACTTTTATCTAAAAACTATGTCCCCTTCTTCTTCCCTTCCCGTCATGGAATCTTTCTATACCCTCCAGGGCGAAGGCTTTCACCAGGGACGTGCTGCCTATTTTATAAGGCTCGGTGGATGTGATGTAGGTTGCTTTTGGTGTGATGTGAAAGATAGTTGGGATGCAGAAAAACACCCTAAAAAAACAGTAGTAGAAATTGTAGCTGAAGCTTTAAAATTTCCAGGAAGACTTGCAGTAATCACCGGTGGAGAACCTTTGTTACATCAGCTAGACGCATTAACAACAGAATTACAAAACGCAGGCTTCGAAACCAATATTGAAACTTCGGGTTCCTCACCTTTGAGCGGGAACTGGAATTGGATCTGCTTATCACCCAAAAAATTCAAAGCACCCTTACCCGAAATTATTCCGCTTGCACATGAATTAAAAATTGTTGTTTACAATTCATCTGATTTTGACTGGGCTGAAAACTTTGCAAAGCAGGTAAACAAATCCTGCAAATTATTCCTTCAACCAGAATGGGACAAAGCCGCTGAAGTAACTCCTTTGATCATTGATTATATTAAAGCCCATCCCAAATGGGAACTGAGCTTGCAGGTGCATAAGTATATTAATGTGCCGTAGGAATTTTGAATATTGAACAAGAAATGTTGAGTGAAGAAGTGAATTTTGAATGATTAATCTGAAGCTTCAAAATTCAACATTTACTTCAAAATTCAATTGATTTCAAGTCCTTCCCACAAAGGAACTTTGCTTTCAGATACATAAGTATATTTTAATTTGGTGTAGGGATTTTGAATATTGAACAAAGAATATTGAGTGAAGAAGTGAATTTTGAATGATTAATCTAAAGGTTCAAAATTCCGAATTCAATATTTACTTCAACATTCAAAATTCCTTGTTCAATATTCAAGATTCATTTAAATTTTAACATCCTCTTCCCCCTTTTTTATCGAACTTGTGTTCATGAATTCATGTGTTAAAAATTATTTCTTACTTATTGCATTATTGATAAGTTTTGGCGGCTTTTCGCAGGTATATGAACCTGAAAAAGTGAAGCCCAAAGCAGTGGATTTATATGAACGTGCACTCGACCTCATGAAAGATGGTATGATCAAAGAAGCCATGCCCTTATTGGCACAATCCATCAAAACAGATACCAGTTTTGTGGATGCTTATTTATCACTGGCTGGTGGATTTGGTCAATTGAAAAAATACGATCAGGCAGTTAATCTTTATGAAAAAGCCAGAAATAAAGACAGTAACTATTTTGTATTATATGCTTTACCCTATTCTATCAATCTTGCAGGACAGGGGAAATTTGCAGAAGCTTTACAAGCAGTTGAACTTTTTCTCACTTATCCCAAATTAAATGAAAGAAGCACCAAAAGTGCGCAGTACAGAAAACGCAGTTATGAATTTGCGATTCAATATGCACAAGAGCATAAAGACATCGCTTATGAATTTAACCCTATCAATCTGGGCGATAGTGTGAATACCACTCGCTCAGAATATTATCCTTCCGTAACTGTTACAGATAGTCTGCTGGTTTTTACCAGACTGGGCGAAAACCGCAGAGAAGATTTTGTGGAAAGCAGCATGCGCGGCAAAGAATTTGGCAAATGGAAGATTATAGAAGGAGATATCAATTTAGAAACCAGCAAAGGCGCTTTGTCTGTTTCGCAAGATGGAGAATGGATGATTTTTGCGGGTATGCTGATCGGTCAATCACACCAAAGCTTTGATATCTATATTTCGTATTATACGCCACAGGGATGGAGCGATCCCCAAAACCTGGGGGCGCAAATTAATACCGATTTTTATGAAAGCGGACCAACATTGAGTCCGGATAAAAGAGCCATCTACTTCACCAGCGACAGGCCGGGCGGATTTGGAGGAAGAGATTTGTATGTTAGTTATCGCCAACCAAATGGCAAATGGACGGAAGCTGTAAATATGGGCGCTAGCATTAACACTTCAGGTGATGAACAAGCCCCATTTATACATGCAGATAACCAAACCTTGTATTATACTTCTGATGGTTTACCCGGCTATGGAAATTCTGATGTGTTTGTAGTAAGAAAAAATATGCAGGGCGAATGGGGTAAACCCGAAAACCTGGGCTACCCTATCAATACCATTGAGAATGATGGCAGCCTGGCTGTTTCTGCCGATGGACTAACCGCATACTACGCCAGCGACCGGTCGGATAGTCGGGGTGGCCTGGACCTGTATAAATTTAACCTGCGTGCAGATCTTCGTCCAAGCAGAACCTTGTATGTTAAGGGCAATGTTATCGACAAAAAAACCAACAAACCCTTACCCTCATCCGTTGAATTAACAGATGATAGTAATAACAAAGTATTGATGAAAGTGCAGACCGATGAATTAGGCGCTTACTTCATAACACTTCCTACAGGTAAGGATTACACATTTACCGTAAACAGAAAAGGCTATCTTTTTTACAGTGATGTTTTTACTTTAAATAATAAATCGGCTGATAGTGTTTTTAGAAAAGATATTTACCTGCAACCCGTAGAACTCAATGTGGTAAGCACTTTTCAGAATATCCGTTTTAGAACCAACTCTTTTGAACTGCCATCAGCCGCAAAAATCGAATTGGATAAATTATGGCAGGTGCTACTAGAAAATCCAACCTTGCAGGTAGAAATTAGTGGACACACCGATAATATTGGTAAGGCAGAAGATAATTTATTATTATCAACCAACAGGGCAAAAGTGATGGTGGATTACCTGGTTGAAAAGGGAATTGCTGCATCACGCTTACATTTTAAAGGATATGGGGCTGCCAATCCTGGGGCAGATAATAATACAGAAGAAGGCAGGGCACAAAACAGAAGATCTACCTTTACCATCACTGGTTTATAGGGTATAAATACCTGATTTTTTCATTCCATTTTTTCAGAACATTGACAAATGTTATAACTGAACCAAATGAATGAAGAACTGGTTTACCAAATTGCACTTACCATGGTACCCGAACTGGGTGCGGTGAAGGGTAGGATACTGGCAGAGCATTTTAACCAGGCTTCTGATATATTCAAGGCCCGAAAAAAAGAGCTGGCTTTACTGGAAGGTATTGGTGAAAACTTTGCCCGAAAAATTAAAAGCTGGAATGGATTTGCAGAAGCGGAGGCAGAAGCGGCTTTTGTAGAGAAGCATCAGATCCAAACACTTTTCATTAAAGAGGATCAATACCCTAAAAGACTCTTACATTGTTATGACCCGCCCACTCTTTTATATTACAGAGGTAATGCCCCGTTAAATAATGGTAGAGTACTTAGTATTATCGGCACCAGGAACCATACAGAATATGGTAAACAAGTAACCGAACAATTGATCAGGCGTTTACAAAACGAACAGGTTGTAATTGTAAGTGGTTTAGCTTTCGGAATTGATGCCATCGCACATAAAACCAGTTTACAAAATCAAATACCCACGGTAGGTGTTATGGCACATGGGATGGACACCTTATACCCTGCACAACACAGATCACTGGCCCGTGATATGCTAGAGATGGGTGGCTTGCTCACAGAATATTGCAGACAAACAAAACCCGATAAACATAATTTTCCCAAACGCAATAGAATTGTGGCAGGAATGGCAGACGCCACTATTGTAATTGAAACAGCAACTAAAGGAGGCAGTATGATAACTGCGGAATTGGCACATAATTACAACCGCGATCTGTTTGCCATACCCGGCAGAATAACAGATGCCCATAGCAGCGGTTGTTTACAACTAATACGCCAGAATAAAGCCATACTGCTACTTGACGCAGAACAATTACTGGAAACCATGGGTTGGCAGCAAAAGAAAAAAACACCTAAAAAACAACAGGAGCTTTTTATAGAATTAAGTGCTGAAGAAAAAATACTGGTGACAATAATTCAAGAGCAGGTGATGGTGAACATTGATGCGTTATACTTTAAAAGTGGTCTTAGCAGTAGTAAAGTAGCTTCGGCCATTTTAAATCTTGAGCTAAATAATGTGATCATGGCACTGCCAGGCAAAATGTATCAATTATTATAAAAAATCCTCTGCGATAACTCTGCGCTCTTTGCGACTCTGCGGTAAAACAAAGTTTTTTTTAACCGCGGAGACAGGGAGGGCGGGGAGTTTGCGCAGAGAAAAAAAATAAATGTACTGCTTCTTTAATCCTGCAGATCATAAACTTCCTGCACAGCCATTTTGTGGAAATTTTTATCTTTCTTTCGCCAGATCAATAAAAAAATCATGGAGATGATCGCTAACAATCCAGTAAGCAGAAATGCATACATGAGATTTGCCAATTTATTTTGATAGATCCAACTGGAAACCAATGCGCCGCTTCCTATACCCAATTCAAGGGCTATATAAACGGAAGCAACTGCTCTTCCCCGATTCTCCGGTTTACAAAGATCAACGGTCCAGGCCATTAGTGTTGGTCCATTCATACCCACACTCAAACCCAAAACAGATGCACTTACAATTACCATAAAAGCTGTATGTGAAAAAGCGAGCAAAGTCATCCCGATGACCATAATAAAAGAAGAGTAAACCAGTACTATATTTCTTCCAAACCTATCAGATGCTTTTCCTGCCACCAACCGGATAAACAAGGATGCGATGGTATAACAGGCGTAGAAAAATCCCTTATTTTTTAAACCTACAGATTCACTAAGATCAGGCGATAATGTTAAAACACAACCGATGGAAAAACATAATAACAATGTAATAATTGCAGGTCTGATCGCTGTTTTATCAAAGATTTCCGATTTTTTTATTCGAAGTAATGCCCATGAAAATTTTTGTGGATTAGGCAAGGTCTCTTTCACATTGTAAAGGATGATCACAGAGCCAAGGGCTATGATGGCAGAAAGGATGAACATGTACTGATAAGAGAAATTCATCACCATATAACTTCCTGCTAAGGGACCAATGGAAGACCCCACCGAATAACCTATGGCCAATGCACCCATGGCTTCGCCTCTCTTAGATTCATGCACCACATCGGCGCCATAGGCGGAAGTAGCGGTGGGTTTGAATCCTGTTGAGAACCCATGAAAAAAACGAAGTATTAAAAAACCGGTTACCGTTGTAAGAACAGGGTATAATAAGCTGCATAATACACATACCAAAGACCCAAAAATCATTACCGGCACTCGCCCTATTGTATCTGTAAGTTTTCCGCTGAAGGGTCTTGAAATACCCGCCATCAAGGTGAATAAGGCAATGATCCAACCCTTATAATCGGCACCACCCATCCCCGTTAAAAATGCGGGCAGTTCGGGTATCATCATACTAAAACTGCAACTGAATAAAAAGTTACTGAAACAAAGCAGGCCAAACTGAAAATTAAAATAAGGGGTATCAGCTGTAGGAATGGGTCTTACCATTTTCAAAAGTAATTACAAAGAATTTTATAATTTAAAAGAATATACATGTATTCTTATTATCAATTGTTTAAAGTAAAATAACCTAAAAAGTTTTGGAAGGAATTTGGCTGCTCCCCTATCTTTGCACATGGCAATAAGAAATACTTCCCCACGCAAATCACCAGCACAATCCCGTTTTTTTGGCGAAGGTCTCACTTTTGATGATGTGTTATTGGTACCCGCTTACAGCGAGATACTGCCTAGAGAAACGAATATTCAATCGCATCTTACCAAAGACCTGGTATTGAATGTTCCCATGTTATCTGCCGCCATGGATACGGTAACAGAAGCGTCCTTAGCCATTGCATTGGCACGAGAAGGTGGTTTGGGCATACTCCATAAAAACATGAGTATCGACAAACAGGCAGAACATGTGCGCAAAGTGAAAAGAAGTGAGAGTGGCATGATCATTGACCCGATTACCCTATTAATAGAAGCTACTATTGGCGATGCTTTGAAGCTGATGAAAGAAAATAAGATCGGCGGCATTCCTATTGTTGATGCACAACAAAAACTGGTAGGTATCCTCACCAATCGTGATCTTAGATTTGAACACGACAGAACCAGAAAAGTAAAAGAAGTGATGACCAGAGAGAATCTGATCACCGCGCCAGAGGGTACTGATTTAAAGAAAGCAGAAAAGATTTTACGTCAATATAAAATTGAAAAATTACCTGTTGTAAACAGACAGGGGAAATTGATTGGCCTGATAACATACCGGGATATTTTACAGATCAGAAATTATCCAAATGCCGTAAAAGATGGATTGGGAAGATTATTGGTGGGTGCGGCTTTGGGCATTACCGGCGATCTGATGGACAGAGCTGCTGCCTTACAAAATGTAGGTGTTGATATTGTAACATTAGACAGCGCACACGGGCATAGTAAAGGCGTGATACAGGCATTGAAAGCATTACGAAAAAATTTCAAAAACTTACCCATTATTGCAGGCAATATTGCTACAGCAGCAGGTGCCAAAGCCCTTGCAGCTGCAGGTGCCGATTGCGTGAAAGTGGGCATTGGTCCGGGTTCTATCTGTACTACACGTGTTGTTGCAGGAACTGGCGTACCCCAATTAACCGCCATCATGGAAGCCAGCAACGCATTAAAAGGTACAAATATTCCTGTAATTGCTGATGGCGGTATTCGCTATACAGGCGATATGGTAAAAGCACTGGCAGCAGGCGCTAATATTGTGATGATGGGTAGTGTATTTGCTGGCGTTGAGGAAAGTCCGGGTGAAACCATCATATATGAAGGCAGGAAATTTAAAGAATACCGCGGCATGGGCAGTATGGGTGCTATGAGTGCCGGTAGTGGCGACAGGTATTTTCAGGATGTTGAAGAAGATGTAAAAAAATACGTACCCGAAGGAATTGAAGGTCGTGTTGCGTACAAAGGCTCATTAACTGAAATCGTTTACCAATATGTAGGTGGTTTAAGGGCAGGTATGGGCTATTGCGGTGCAAAAGATATCAAAACCTTGCAGCAGGCAACTTTCGTTAAGATCACCAATGCAGGAATGACGGAGAGTCATGCGCACGACATCTATATCACCAAAGAATCTCCTAACTACAGCAGGAAATAAAGGTTAATTGCTAGTAATACCGTGCCCTAGTGCCTTGGTGTGAAAAATATTTGCACACAAAGGCACCAAGGCACGGTTTTTTTGATTTTGGGTTATCCTGCTTTTTCTGTTTAATAATCCATTGTTTGTTTATTTTAATAGCAGAACACTTTTATCTATAATTTACTGTGCCCTGGTGCCTTGGTGCGAAAAAAAAATTGTACACAAAGGCACGGGGGCACGGTTTTTTTGGTTTTGATATATTATGCTTTTCCGTTTTGTATCCGTTTGCTATAATAGTTTATTTAAATAGGATATCATCTTATTTATAGCTTTTAAAACTCCCCTTTTGCAGTAATTTTGTACATACGGAATTAATACTTTACTCCCAATACAAGCTGTATCTTTCAGAAAAAATATTGCATGCGTAAATACCATCTGATATGGCTTTTTGTTTTGCTTTTACTGAATATTACTATTTATGCCCAAAAAGACAGTTCCCAACTACGAATAAGTGTATTAACCTGTGCCCCGGGAAATGAACTCTATTCAACATTTGGACATACTGCCATTAGAATAGTAGATAGTATTCAGCAATCCGATCTGGTATATAATTACGGCACTTTCGATTTTAGTGACCCTGATTTTTACAGCAAATTCACCAGGGGGAAATTGGATTATTTTTTATCTGTTGCGCCATTTGACAACTTTATGTATGAGTATCAAATAGATAAAAGAGAAGTAGCGG
>CALRUV010000153.1:0-8771 GCA_943371455.1 Chitinophaga pinensis
AGTCTGGATAAATGTCAGATGGGTTTCTCTTTGTTTCAACAAGCACTTAACTTTATCACGTAAATACAAACCATGTATAGTAAAGAACATGTTCAAAAAATGGATCAGGAAACGCAGGCATTTTTACATAATATTAAAGAAGCATCCTCTAATTTATCTGTTACAGATTTACCCTTACTAAGAGAGGTTTTACGTTTTCACGAATACCGTTATTATGTACTGAATGAACCTTTGGTTACCGATTTTGAATATGACCAGTTATACCAATTACTAAAAAAAACGGAAACGGCTCATCCTGCTTCCATAACCCCGGATTCGCCCACACAAAGGGTTGGGAGTAGTTTGAATAGCCAGTTTGTAACAGTGCAGCATCTGGTACCCATGTTGAGTCTAGACAATAGTTATGATGCAGCCGACCTTACAGATTTTGACAGGAAAGCCAGAGAATTAAGTGGCATGGAAGAACTGGAATATTGTATAGAACCCAAATTTGATGGTGCCAGTATTTCCTTGATCTATGAAAATGATTTGTTAGTAAGGGCCACTACCAGGGGAGATGGTGTGGAAGGAGAAGACATTACCCATAACATCAAACAGATTCGTTCCATTCCATTAACTGTAGCTTTTGCAAGTTATGGTATAACACAAGTAGAGATCAGGGGTGAAGTGATCATGAGCAAAAAATCCTTTGAAAAATATAATACCCAATTAGTAGAGCAGGGTAATGCACCTTTGGCCAATCCCCGCAATGCGGCATCGGGAAGTTTACGCATGAAAGATCCCAAAGATGTGGCTGAAAGAAACCTGGATGCTTTTTTGTACCATATGAGTTTTGTGGTTAGAAAAGAGGGCTTTCCCCACACAGACGAATTACTATCCACACATGGCGGCACCCTGGAACTCTTATGGAACCTGGGTTTCAGGTCGCCACAAAAAGAAAAGAAAATTGTAAATGGCATAGAGCCTGTGATAGCTTATTGCAGTGATTTTGAATCAGGAAGAGATGATTTGCCTTATGAAATTGATGGTATGGTGGTTAAAGTGAATAATATTCACCAACAGGACCAGTTGGGGATGACCTCACACCATCCTCGTTGGGCCATTGCATTTAAATTTAAAGCCAGACAAGCCACTACAAAATTAAGAACAGTAGAATTTCAAGTTGGCAGAACTGGAGCCGTTACTCCGGTAGCTAAGCTCGACCCTGTGTATTTAGGTGGTGTTACTGTATCAAGTATTTCGGTGCACAATGAAGAATATATCAGGGAAAAGGATTTAAAAATAGGCGATACTGTATTGATAGAAAGAGCAGGAGATGTGATACCACAAATCGTAAAATCAATGCTGGAATTAAGGAATGGCTCTGAGACAGAGATCGATTTTCCCAAAAAATGTCCGGTATGTTTTAGTGAACTCTATAAAGAAGAAACAGAAGCGGTATGGCGATGCATCAATATTGAATGTGAGGCACAGGTAGTAGAAAAGATCATCCATTTTGTAAGTAAGGATGCAATGGATATGAAAAATTTTGGCGAAGCCAATGTTCGCAAATTTTATGAAATGGGCTTCCTTAAAGACATTCCGGGCTTATACCATTTACCTTATGATAAAATTGGATCCCTGGAAGGCTTTGGCAAAAAAAGTCTGGAAAACCTGCAAGCTGCCATTACTGCTTCAAAGCAACAACCATTGAACAGACTCATCTATGGGTTGGGTATCCGTTTTGTTGGAGAAACTACTGCTAAAACGTTGGCTAATGCCGTTACACATATTTTAGATTTTAGAACAAAATCAGAAGCATCATTGTTAGAATTAGATGATGTAGGTATTAAAGTGGCCAGAAGTATTCATGGATTTTTCAGCAATGAGCAGAACATCCAAATGTTACTGCAATTAGAAACTGAGGGTTTGCAAATGCGGAATGAAAAGAAGGACCTTGTTTCTTCAGGCGCACTTGCTGGTCAGACATTTCTATTTACAGGCACTTTATCAAAACTCAAAAGATCTGATGCTGAAATGATGGCGGAAGCTAAAGGCGGTGTGTTGGTTTCTGGTGTTAGTGCCAAATTGAATTACCTGGTAGTAGGTGAAGATGCAGGTAGCAAACTAGAGAAAGCAAAAAAAATAAATACGATTAAGGTCATTACAGAAGATGAATTTTTACAATTGATCAGTGATTAACGCATCTTTCAAAAAATAAAAATAACTTATGCTAGCACCAAGCACACTAAAATTTTTAAAAGAGCTCAAGCAAAATAATTCCAAAGAATGGTTTGATAAAAACAGGAAATCCTATGAACTGGCAAAAGAAGACTTTGCAAGCCTTATCAATTCCGTTATTGCACAATTCAGTAAGAAAGACAATACCATAGCAACCCTCACTTCAAAGGATTGTTTGTTCAGAATCAATAGAGACGTGCGTTTTAGCAAGAATAAAGATCCCTATAAAACCAATATGGGCGCAAGCATTGTTCAGGGTGGAAAAAAATCTGTGTTGTCAGGTTATTATTTTCACTTAGAGCCAGGAGGAAAAAGTTTTGTTGGTGGCGGAAAATATATGGGAGAGCCCGATACGATTAAAAAAATCAGGCAGGAGATAGATTATTCCTGGCAGGAATTTCATAAAATAATCAAGAATAAAAAGTTCACAGCTTTATATGGTGATTTAGAAAAAGGTGATGGTATGTCATTAAGCAGAGAACCTAAGGGCTACGAGAAAGACAATCCAGCCATTGAATATATCAAGCTGAAAAGCTGGATAGCAACGGCTGCTATTACGGATGCTGATTTAACAGATAAAAATCTGGTAAAGAAAATCGTAACCGCTTTTGAAACCTTACAACCTATGGTTTTGTTTATCAACAGGGCTTTGAGTGAGTAAAATTATTGGTTCCCTATTTCTTTGAAAGCATGCCCAATATTTTCTATGATATCCGAAGCCAATAAGCTTTCCATAGACTGAGCGTTTAAAGCCAGATCTGCTGCCAGGCCATGCAGGAAAACGCCGATTTTTGCTGCGTCTTCCGGCACGTATTGTTGCGCAAGCAAGGCTGTGAGCATACCAGTTAATACATCTCCCGTTCCTCCTTTAGCCATACCGGCATTACCGGTGATATTATACCAGCCTTTTCCTTTTGAAGCAATAAGTGTATAGTGACCTTTCAAAACAATCACAAACGAATATTCCAAGCTTAAGGCAATGGCTTTATCGGCCCGCTCATAATCATTGTCACAAATTCCGAATAACCTTTCAAATTCTTTGGGATGAGGTGTTAGGATGGAACCTTCCGGTATCAGTTGCAGCCAGTTTGTATTTTTTGAAAGAATAGTTAAAGCATCTGCATCTATTACCATGGGGTTTTTGTAATGTGATAAAACACTATGCAGTAAACTTGCGTCAGCCATTTCTATTCCCATGCCTGGTCCAATGCAGATACTTTGAAAATTTGGAAGTTTATTTATGTCTATCTCTCTTGACTGTACCATCGTTTCTGCCAAGGCTGTATGTAAAACAGCTATGAAAGATTCTGGAACACTAACCGTTAATAGACCCACACCTGAACGTAAACAAGCTTTTGAAGCTAATATGGCTGCACCAATTTTGCTTTTATTACCCGCAATTAACAATGCGTGTCCATGTGAACCTTTGTGTGAAAAAGCATTCCTGGGCTTTATCAGTTTTTGGACAGATGCGATTGTTAGCATTTGGTAAACCACATCAATATTTTTGGAATAGTCTGGGTTGAGACCAATGGGTATCACAGATATCTCACCAAAGAACGCAGCATTCTCTGTCAAAAAAAAGCAACGTTTTAATGATTCAAAACTAAGTGTATGGTTTGCCTTAATAACCGGGAACTGTTTGCAGGATTGGTCTATCATCATACCACTGGGCACATCTATTGCTATAATTTTCGCAGCAGATGCATTCATATGCTGGATGATTTCTTTTGTAAGCGGGGGTAATGCACGATTGAGCCCGGTACCGAATATTGCATCAATCACCACATCATCACCATCAATAACTGGGAAAAAAGAAGCTGCTTGTATGAAATGGATATTATGGGTGAGCTGGTGCAGCAGATGCAGGTTTTCCTGAAATTCTGGAGTACCCAAATGGCCAAACTCAAGTATGTATATAGATGGATTCTTTCCGTTTTCGATTAATAAGCGAGCTATCACCAAACCATCACCGCCATTATTGCCCTTACCGCAAAAAAGTTTAATGGGGAACTCCGTAAATCCCATTTCTTCCAACCATCCATAACAAGCTTTGGCTGCCCTTTCCATTAATTGAAGAGAACTGATGGGTTCGTTTTTTGTGGTTGATGCGTCCCATTGCCTGATCTGATCGGCTGAGAAGAGTTTCATGGTATTGTAAAGTTACACATTCTACAACCATCGTTCATGTTTGCTAATACACAGATATTATCGGTGTATCAGGCAAACATGAACGAATAACTTAACTGATCTGTTAAATAATACCCTGTGCCATCAAATACTCGGCAATCTGAACTGCATTGGTAGCGGCACCTTTGCGTAAATTATCGCTTACAATCCACATATTTAGGGTATTGGGTTGGGTTTCATCCCTTCTTAGTCGTCCAACAAAAACCGCGTCTTTTTCATGTGCCCATAATGGCATAGGGTAAAGAGCTTGTGACGGATCATCCTGTACAATTACGCCGGGTGCTTTTGCTAATATTTCTTTCAGTTCTGCAAGGTCAAAGTCATGAGCAAATTCCACATTCAAACTCTCACTATGTCCACCTACTACAGGAATACGAACAGTGGTTGCTGTTACCCTGATAGAATCATCCTGCATGATCTTATTGGTTTCTTTCACCATTTTCATTTCCTCTTTGGTATAACCATTATCGAGAAACACATCAATTTGAGGAATAACATTGAGGTCAATCGGATATTTGTAAGCCATCTCAGCTTCCACCCCTTTTCTTTCGTTAAATAACTGATCAACTGCTTTCTTACCTGTACCTGTTACACTTTGGTAAGTACTTACCACAATTCGCTTGATCTTATATTTTTCGTGAAGCGGTTGTAAAGCCACTACCATTTGTATGGTAGAACAATTAGGATTTGCAATGATAAAATCTTCTTTGGTTAAAACACCTGCATTCACTTCCGGTACCACTAACTTTTTGGAAGGGTCCATTCTCCACGCAGATGAGTTGTCAATTACACGTATACCAGCTTCGGCGTATTTGGGTGCCCATACCAGGGAAGTGCCACCACCAGCTGAAAAAATAGCCACAACGGGTTTAGCTGCAATACCATCCTGCATACTCACCACTTTATAGGGTTTGCCTTTAAAAGTCACTTCCTTGCCAACAGATCTTTCTGATGCTACCGGAATAAGTTCGGTAACCGGGAAATTCCTTTCAGCTAATACCTGCAACATTTTTGTGCCTACCAAACCGGTGGCGCCTACAACAGCTAATTTCATTTTTGCCTCCTTCTCCCAAAAGGGAGATTTTAAAAAATTAATAAATAAAAATCACCCAACCCACCTATCATTTAAGTGATTCATGGGTATTAAAAAAGCCTCCCCGTTTTGGGAAGGCTTCTTAGTATATTCTATCATACACAAACGATCAGCACTTCCCTTTAGAGAGGTTTCTTAATGCGTTTTGTATGTTTCATTGTCTTCATTGCCTAGCGAAAATAAGGTTTTTTGTTTATTGTCTTATCAAACCAAAGAAATATCAAAATTTACCAATTGAACAAATTCGTTCAACCTGGCATCAATATCCGGTCTGCTGATTTCTCTTAATCTTTCTGTACCAAATTTTTCAACACAAAAAGAAGCCATGGCACTACCCACTATAATAGCCGTTTTCATGTTTTCAAAAGAGATGTCTCCTGTTTTGGCAATATGTCCCATGAAGCCTCCGGCAAAAGTATCGCCAGCGCCGGTTGGATCAAAGACTTCCTCCAGTGGCAAAGCGGGTGCAAAGAAAACTTTGTTATCATGAAACAATAAAGCACCGTGTTCCCCTTTCTTTATGATCAGGTATTTAGGACCCATTTTCATAATGGTACTGGCAGCTCTTACCAATGAAAAATCACCACTTAACTGTCGGGCTTCACTGTCATTTACCATTAACACATCTACCATGGAAATTGTCTTCTTCAAATCATCCATCGCTATCTCCATCCAGAAGTTCATGGTATCCATTACAATCAGCTTCGGTCTGGTTCTTAGTTGGGTGATCACACTAGCCTGCACAGCCGGTACCAGGTTCCCTAACATCAGGTATTCACAGTCCTGAAAACTTTCCGGCACAACCGGCTGGAAATTTTCTAAAACGTTCAACTGTGTTTCCAAAGTATCGCGACTATTCATATCCATATGGTAGCGTCCACTCCAGAAGAAAGTTTTTTCATCCATCTTAATTTGCACGCCTTCCAGATCCACATTTCTGTTGGTAAGGGCATCCAGCTCTTCTTGAGGAAAGTCGCCACCCACTACTGAGATCTGCTTAACATTTGTAAAATTAGAAGCACACCAGGCAATATAGGTTCCTGCACCGCCTACAATTTTATCACTCTTCCCAAAAGGGGTTTCGATGGCATCAAAAGCCATGGATCCTACTACAACTAAAGACATAGATTAGGTTTTGTTATCGGGAGGCGAAATTAGGGTATTGGTGCTGAAATGGGGCATCTTAAGCAGCCTTTCTTTAAGCAAAAGCTCCATAAATACTAACACTTAAATATTTTTAACGCCTAGGTCTTGCTAACACACGTTAGCTTCTTATCTTCGCTGCATGGCAAGGATTAAAACGGATAAGAATATTTCTCGCAAAGATGTGATCGTAACCAAGGCTGCCATCCTCTTTCGCGAAAAAGGTTTCAAAGCGGCCAGCATGCGGGATCTGGCTGAATCTGTAGGTGTAGAAGCGGCTAGTCTTTATAACCATATCAAATCTAAAACGGAACTATTACATGAATTATGTTTCAGTGTAGCCAATCGTTTTATGCACCAAATTGATGCAATAGAAGCTGAACAAATATCCTCCATTGAAAAAGTAGAGAAACTCTTGAAATTTCATATCAATGAAATGATCCATCATTATGAAGAAGTATATGTGAGCGACAGGGAATGGAAACACCTGGCAGATCCTTATTTATCTAATTTTCAGAATCAACGCAGAATTTACCGTAAAAGATTTGCGGCCATTATAGAAACGGGCATCCGAAACAAGGAAATCAAAAAAATTGATGCGCCAACTGCTGTGCTTATCATGTTGCACGCCATTAGTGGTATTGAAAGCTGGCACAGATCCACCCAAAAGATCAGTGCCACAGAATTAGAAGAAAATATGATCACCATATTAGTTGGAGGATTGGTACATAAGTAAGCACGCTATTAAAGTATAACCATGTCGATTCATTTTGAAAAACTTACTGTAAAAGATATCAGGAAGGAAACTGCAGATTGTGTTTCCATTGCATTTCATGTTCCGGCAAGCCTCAGTAATCATTTTGTATTTAAACAAGGTCAATACATTACCCTAAGAACCATTATCCAGGGAGCGGATGTGCGCCGGAGTTATTCTATCTGCAGCAGTCCCTTAGAAAATGAATTGAGGGTTGCCGTTAAGAAAGTGGCAGGTGGCTTATTCTCTACTTTTGCCAATGAAGAATTGCAAATAGGTGACACCTTAGATGTAATGCCACCTATAGGTAAGTTCCATACTGATTTGAACCCTGAAAACAAGCTAGCCTATGTTGCTTTTGCAGCAGGAAGTGGCATCACACCCGTATTATCCATCATCAAAACAACATTGGCAACAGAGCCCCATAGTTTTTTTACACTTTTATACGGCAACAAAAACAGGCATTCCATTATTTTTAAGGAAGAGCTGGAATCTTTAAAGAATCGTTATTTGGATCGCTTTAAAATGATTCACCTGCTTTCCAGAGAAAAAACAGATACACTCGTTAATCATGGAAGAATTGATGTTGAAAAATTAAACATGCTTAGCAAGCAGCTCCTTGATATACCATCTACAGATGCTTTTTTTCTTTGCGGACCAGAAGAAATGGTTCTTAGTATTAAGGAAGATCTATTAGCAAAAGGAGTATCGCCCAAAAAAGTACATATCGAACTTTTTACCACACAATTGAACACTGAAAAGAAACTTAGCAAGCAGATAGTAAATAGCAGCACCACTTCAACAAGTGAGATCAATATCAAACTTGATGGTATCAGTTTCGAGTTTAGGTTAGGATTTGATGGCCAGTCCGTATTAGACGCTGCCCTGCAAAATGGCGCAGACCTCCCCTTTGCTTGTAAAGGAGGCGTTTGCTGCACCTGCAAAGCCAAATTGCTGGAAGGCGAAGTTGAGATGGATGTTAACTATGGACTAGAGCCAGATGAAATAGAACAAGGTTATATTCTTACCTGCCAATCACATCCCAGGACATCAAAAGTGTTAATTGATTTTGATGCTAAATAAACATGTGTAGTATTTAACATCAACAACATTTATAGCTTTAACAACAAAAGGGTAATGATTAAGGCAGGAGGTGTTTTTTTATTTCATTCCCCCAAACAGCATACCCTTTTTCATTCATATGTAATTGATCAGATTCAAACAATGTACTATCAATTTGTCCATCTGATAAAAGCATTTTGCTATGAATATCCACAAATAAGGTATTAGGCTCCTTTTCAAGAAAGGCTTTGATCATTTTATTCGTTTCTACAAATTTCTGTTCCAAATTCCATCTGGCGGGACTAGGCT
>CALRUV010000154.1:0-8685 GCA_943371455.1 Chitinophaga pinensis
AACCCGAACTGAAAGCAAGGTTATGGACGAATGCTATGAAACTGCAGAAGGGATTAACTGACAGGGGTTTTGACATAGGTAATACCAATACCATGGTAACACCTGTATATATGAAGGGTGGCATAGAAGAAGCAACAGCCATGGTGATGGACCTCAGAGAGAATTACCATATTTTCTGTTCTATTGTAGTGTATCCTGTGATACCTAAAGGACATATTATTTATCGATTGATTCCTACTGCATCCCATACAGACCAGGACATTGAAGAAACACTGGTTGCATTTACAGAAACAAAAGCGAAGCTGGATGCAGGAGCTTACAAAGCAGAAATGATACCGGATATGGCGGAAGCGAGTAAGTAATTGGCTTATGAATTGAACTAGAAGGATACCCATAAAAAATGGAGATGATTTAATTAAATCATCTCCATTTTTACTTTAGGTATCGCTTAACTACAATTTCTTGATCAAATCAGTAGCCTGCTTTACATAATCGTCATTCTTTGCTTCTGTAGCAATTTGAATGCATTTTTCTGCACTTGCTTTAGCAGATACTTTATCGCCTAGATCGCGCTGGATCTTAGCCTGCAATAAGAATAACCAGAATGCCTTAGGATTGGCCTGAGTGGCTTTAGTGATATTGGTTAGAGCCTTGTTTAAATCCTTATCCCATTCAAAATAAAAGTTAGCTGCAGACTGGTAAACGTTAGCACTGATTGTTTCTGCAGACAATGCTTTTTCAACCTGTGCACGGATCCTGTCTTTTACATTAACACTCATCGGTACCCTTACCAAAGTGCCACCCCATTTAATATGGAGCTCACAGCTTTCTGCCATCACATTGGCAAATTGCATGGTAAAAGTTTCTACATAATTGCCTGATTTCTCGGATTTTACTGTAAAGCGGTTTACATCTTCACTTTCTTTGTAACCATCAGTACCAGAGTTTTTAATACCCTTATTGATGATGATTTCCCATGTTTCTTTTCCGGGAACAGTGTATAATACATAAGTGCCGCTATCTAATAATTTTCCACCCATCATAACCTGGTCGGAGAAAATAAGCTTGGTAGCTGAATTTGCTCCTGTGCGCCATAATTTGCCTAGTGGGGCTAGGTCGCTGTTTTCTTTTAATAGACTGCGCCCTTTGATACTGGGTCTGGAATAGAACAGTTCAACGGAACCTATTCCAAATTCCTGTGTAATTTTTTGGGTAGGACTTGGGGCCGGCATTCTGATTTGGCCAAAACTAGCAAGGCTGCAAAGGGTTGCAGCAAGCATCATGATTTTTTTCATTGTTGTACTTGTTTAGTGCAGCAAACTTACGGTTTTTCTTCTTGCTTAGATATGGGAAGGGTGTAAAGAAATTGCCATTATTTATAAGCCGGGTGAAACCTTTGTAAGGTATCCCTTAGGAAATCTCTGTCCAGATGGGTGTAAATTTCGGTTGTGGTAATACTTTCATGCCCCAGCATTTCCTGAACAGCCCTAAGGTCTGCCCCGCCTTCTACCAAATGAGTGGCAAAGGAATGGCGGAAAGTGTGGGGGGAGATATTTTTTTTAATACCTGCTTTAAACGCAGCGTCTTTGATAATATAAAAGATCATCACCCTGCTTAAATTTCTGCCATGTTTATTTAGAAAGAGGATGTCTTCAAATCCGGGCTTGATGGGTTGGTGCACACGGATATTCTCCTTGTAAATCTTAATATACTTGATAGCATCCCTACCAATTGGAACCAATCTTTCCTTATCTCCCTTACCAATCACACGGATAAAACCAATATCAAGGTAAAGGGAGGATAAAGTTAGATTAACCAGTTCAGTTACGCGTAAGCCGCAACTGTAAAGGGTTTCAAGGATGGCTTTGTTTCTGGAACCCTCATTGGTGCTTTGGTCAATTTGTGCAATCAAGTTTTCAATTTCATCAAAACTCAGGGTGTCGGGAAGTTTTCTACTTGTTTTGGGGGTGTCCAGTAAAATGGAAGGATCATTTTTGGAAACCTGTTCTATGATACAGTATTTATAAAAGCTTCTAATACCGGATATGATTCTTGCCTGAGAACTGGCGGTCATTCCCAATTCACCCACCCATTTTACAAACTGTTGCAGATCGGATAAACTTAATTCGGAAGGAGCTACCAATTGGTTGTTTATCTGCAAATAGGCCGTCAGTTTCTCAACATCATGCAAATAGGCTTCAACTGAATGATCGCTTAATGATTTTTCTAATCGAAGCCAGGCTTTATACCCTTTTTTATAGGCATCCCACATAAAAAATTTTATAAAATAGTATACGTGAAAAATTCGCTTTTAATACTCCGCTAAGTTAAAGGATTGAAATGCATGCTTTGCTTTTTAATGGATATGGTTGGTTTAATACTTATTTTGGTATTCAAATTTTCCTTAACGATATTGCGATTTCAAAAGTATTATAGCCATTAGGTTTAACAACCATCATCATTTTAAATAGTCAGATGCAGGTAAATTTCCGGTCCTTCAAACAAAAAGTACGTTACCACCAAAAAGCGTTCAAAAAATTTTTAGGTAAAATCGAAAAAAATCCGCCTAAGGGTCTTGATAAAATGGCCGAAGCAATTGATGCAGAAGTTTGGCAGGAAGTGGACTGTTTAAGCTGTGCCAATTGCTGCAAAAGCATGACACCCACTTTTACAGAAAAGGATGTAAAACGAATCTCAGCGCATGTTGGCATGTCGGTAATTGATTTTAAAGAGAAATGGTTGAAGTATGAAAAATCTGATAAAGACTGGGTAAACCAGACACAGCCTTGTCAGTTTTTGAATCTGCAAAATAACATGTGCAGTATTTATGAGGTTCGCCCGGTTGATTGCTCGGGTTTCCCGCATTTAAAGAAAAAGAAGATGGTGGAATATATTCATGTACACCAGCAGAATATAGAATATTGTCCGGCAACTTATAAAATGGTGGAGAAAATGATGGATCGCATGGGACCGATGAAAAAGTAATGGTTGCCACTCACTCCATTAAAAATAAACATCTTCTATCATCAGTATTTCTTTTAACTCTTCCTGAATAATGGTAATGGCCAATACATCAAACTGAATGTATTTCCATTCCGGGTGTTGCAGCTGGTATTGTTCTGCTGCATTTTTCAGGCTGGTCATTTTATCTCTGGTAATACTTTCTTCGGGGTAGCCATATTTTAATGTATGCCTGGTTTTAACTTCTATAAAATGAAGCATGCTGTTAAAAGAGGCAATGATGTCTACCTCCCAATGCCTGAAGCGCCAGTTTCTTTCCAGGATCTTAAAACCTTTTTTCGCCAGGTAGTTTGCCCCTAGTTCCTCACCCCGGTTACCTTTTAATAAATTCTGTTGCATACACTCTTTTCAGTTAATAAAATTGAGTTCTATGGTGGATATTTCTGAACTTTACACTTTGAATATATACGCGTAAAATATACCTGATGAAACTTACAGATAACATATACAAACTAACAGGCAAAGTGATGAATTATGCCTGGGGAGGGTATGACTTTATACCTGATTTTTTAGGTATCCAAAATGAGGAACGAAAACCCTATGCAGAATACTGGATGGGTGCTCATCCATTGGCAACATCTGAATTAATAACCAAGGAGGGATCTGTTTCGCTCCATGAACTCATTAAAAATGATCCGGATTCCTTGCTCTCAGTTTCCATAAACCAAAAATTTGGCGGGCTCCCTTTTCTATTTAAGGTTCAGGATGTGCGTGAAATTCTTTCTATCCAGGTACATCCTTCTAAAGCAGAAGCAGCGAAGGGTTTTGAGAGGGAAGATGCGGAAGGTATCCCATTGCAGGCACCACATCGTAACTACAAGGATAAAAACCATAAACCAGAAATGCTGGTTGCCTTAAGTGAATTCTGGTTATTACATGGATTCAGGTCATTGGAAGACATTGAAAAAGTATTGGAAGAAGTTCCGGAATTCACCATCCTCTTACCACTTTTTAAAAGAGAAGGGCTAAAATCACTTTTTCAGTTTGTAATGGAAATGGATCAGCCAACCGTGAATTCGGTTCTAACCAATCTGATCAAAAGGAATATCCGTCAGATGCATGATGGTGAGTTAACAAAACTTGATCCTGGCTGGTGGGTTGCCAGGTTATTTGAAAACAAAAAAGAGATAGGGGATATCGACCGTGCCATATTTTCCATTTATCTATTCAATATTGTTAACCTGCATGCTGGTGAAGGACTTTTTCAGGGAGCCGGTATGCCACATGCCTATATGGAAGGCCAATGTGTAGAATTGATGGCCAATAGTGATAATGTTTTGAGGGCGGGACTAACACCCAAACACATTGACGTTCCGGAACTGATGAAACATACCCATTTTGAACCTGTTGTACCCAAGATCATGCAGGGCAATCCATTATTAAGAGGTGAAAAAGTTTATCCATGTCCGGTAGAAGATTTTGGGATAGCAAAAATTGAGCTCACCCCACAAGTTTCCTATGAAGCAAAATCAGACTCTTTAGAAATTATGGTCGTTACAGAAGGTGGGGTTTTGGTAAATAATTCAATGGTATTGAAAAGGGGAGAGGCATTTGTGGTTTTACCGGGAACGGATTACCATATCCATTCATCTGGATATAGTACCATTTTTCGTGCTTTTGTACCCTCCATATAGGATTATTAACAGAATGAGGAAAATTGAATCCGCATTAATCATAGTATCGCCTATTTTTGTTGCGAAATAAGTGTAAAATGAAAATCAACAGATCCCTGATCATCTCCTTAGTTATCATGATATTGGTTAGCGCCTTGTATAGAATTATGCCTAACCGCCCCATGGGTTTTGCCCCTCAAATAGCCATTTGTCTGTTTAGTGGTGCTTTATTTGTACAAAATAAAAAATGGGCTTTTTTATTGCCATTATTGTCCATGTTTATTTCCGACCTGATCTACCAGGGTTTGTACATGGCCGGACTAACCGAAATCTATGGTTTTTATGGTGGCCAATGGGTTAACTACCTATTGTTTGGAGCGTTAACGGCAGTTGGATTTATGCTCAGCAACAAAAAGATCAGCAATATCATACTAGCTTCATTAGCCGGACCAACAGCTTATTTTTTAGTATCCAATTTTCTTGTTTGGATGGCTACAGATTTGGGATATGGTTTGAACAGACCTAGAACTTTTTCTGGATTAATACTTTGTTATAATGATGCTCTTCCATTTTACTGGAATAGCCTGATGGGTACTGTTGTATTTTCTGCCTTCCTGTTTGGTTCTTATTTTCTGGCCAACCAATATTTTGCACAGAAGCAAACTGTTTAATACGAATTTTTTAGCAATATTTTTTTTGCCGCAGACCTGCCTACCGACAGGTGCATAATTATTGGCTAGTTTCTTGTTCGTACCACTCATCTATCAATAAATTTTTGCCGTCGGCAGCTGTGGTTGCCAGTTCATCACAACGGTTATTCATTGCATTTTCTGCATGCCCTTTTACCCACACAAAACGAATACGGAATTGTTTGGAAATAGCATGGTATTGTAACCAAAGATCCTTGTTCTTTTTGCCGCCTTTAAAATCTGTTTTGATCCAGTTATCGAGCCATTTTTTTTCAACCGTGTTAACGATGTACTGACTATCGGTATAGATGGTCAAGGCAATATTTTTTTTCTTGAGCGATTGTAGTGCTACAATAACAGCCATCAATTCCATACGGTTATTAGTGGTAAGTCTGTATCCACCGGAGATTTCTTTCTTAACATCACCCCATATCAAAACAATGCCATAACCACCAGGGCCGGGGTTACCCCTTGCAGAACCGTCTGTATAAATGATGAGGTGATGATTGGTAGACATGAGTGATCAGAAATGTTTAGAACTTTCAGAACCAGCTTTTTGATTTAGCAATTTCATAAAATTGGCTGGGCATCTTGCTTTAGTTTTTCCCATTGGTCATCTATTTGTAAAATATTCACCCATGAGTCAATATAA
Source organism: Chitinophaga pinensis (assembly GCA_943371455.1). GTDB lineage: Bacteria > Bacteroidota > Bacteroidia > Chitinophagales > Chitinophagaceae > Sediminibacterium > Sediminibacterium pinensis_J. The sequence continues at coordinate 5,976 of CALRUV010000154.1, forward strand.
TTGAGATCTAGGTAACTAAATTGAATTTCAAATACACGAAGTGCATCGGTAAATTGTTTTTCACTTCCACCTGAGAGATTTGCCCAATGTAGTTTCATGAGTATTGTATCTTCCGGACTTGATATTTTCATTGTAAAACCTAAAATATTCTCTTCGTATTTTCTTGAAAACCTTGATTGATCGAATGGTTTATCAGTAAGAATCCAAAAATCAATTTTGTCACCTTCCCTTGTATCTAATAAGTTAAACATTGTTTGATGCCTGATTGCTTCTTCAATAGCTGTATCAGATAAATAGTAATCAGGTGGTGTAAATGCTTCCACTAAAATTGGTATAACTGAAGAAGTGATATTTACAAGAATATCTACATCGTGGGTTGATCGTGGTTCTCCTTGCAAACTAGAAACAAATGAACCAGTAATCATATAATCAATATGATGTTGATCAAGTAAAGAGAGTACTGATTTTAATAATTTCGGTTGTAGCATTTTGATAATCGTTCCAAGTATATTTTTTTTATTTCTGTTTCCGTTTTATTGGGAAACCTTTTATAAAGACCACTGATGAAAAGTTCTTTTGTTAATGCTGATAATTCCAGGGCTTTTTTTAAACGCAGTTCTGGCCCCATTTTAGATAATGTTAAAAGATATTGCTTGTGATTTGGGGATGCTTTATCAAACATTCACTTATTTTTTCGTAAAATAATCAATATTTCTTGTAGAAAAGTACTTTGTCATTTTGCCTAAACGCTCAATGCAATAAGAAGTACTAACCCAATAGAAACAACTAAACCTGAAACACCCCAGTTTTAAATTCATCTATAAAAGGATTCTGGTTAGCGGCTGCTAAACCTTCTGCCAATACATCCCTTGTTTCAATGGGGTCTATGATATTATCAACCCATAATCTGGCAGCAGCATAATAGGGTGATGTTTGGGTTTCATAACTGTTCTTGATCTTATCCAGTAAGGCTTTTTCTTCTTCAGCAGAAACCAGTTTCCCTTGTGATTTCATACTGGAAACCTGAATTTGTAATAAGGTATTGGCGGCTTGTCCGCCACCCATCACCGCAATTTTTGCCGAAGGCCAAGCATAAATAAACCGGGGATCATAAGCTTTGCCGCACATGGCATAATTACCTGCACCATAACTATTTCCAATAATGATGGTGAATTTGGGTACAACAGAATTGGCAACTGCATTTACCAGTTTGGCTCCATCTTTAATGATGCCGCTATGTTCACTTCGGCTGCCAACCATAAAACCTGTTACATCCTGCAAAAAAACAAGCGGTATTTTTTTCTGGTTGCAATTCATGATAAACCTGGCAGCTTTGTCGGCACTATCATTATAGATCACCCCGCCAATTTGCATTTCTCCTTTTTTATTTTTACTGATCAATCTTTGGTTGGCAACAATGCCTACTGCCCAACCTTTAATTCTTGCATAGCCGCAAAGAATGGTTTTGCCATAGTCTTTTTTAAACTCATCAAACTCACTATTATCTGTTATGCATTCAATAATGCTAAGCATATTATAAGGCTTCAGATTCCCTTCGGGCATGATACCATAAATTTCTGCAGGGTCTTTTTTAGGTGCTACTGCCTTGATTCTGTTGAAACCTGCTTTTGCGGGATCGCCCAGTTTGCCCATAATTTTTTTAATATGGTCGAGGCAATCTTCTTCTGTTTTAAATTTATAATCGCTAATGCCACTGATCTCTGTATGGGTAACAGCACCGCCCAATGTTTCATTGTCAATATCTTCGCCTATAGCAGCTTTTACCAGGTAAGCACCTGCTAAAAAAATACTGCCATTACCTTCTACCATCAAGGTTTCATCGCTCATGATAGGCAGGTAGGCGCCGCCTGCAACACAGGCGCCCATCACAGCGGCTATTTGCGTAATTCCCATGGCGCTCATCCTTGCATTGTTTCTGAATACCCTTCCAAAATGTTCTTTGTCGGGAAAGATCTCATCCTGCATGGGCAAATAAACGCCTGCACTATCCACCAGGTAAATTACCGGCAACCTGTTTTCCATAGCAATCTCCTGCATACGTAAATTTTTCTTTCCTGTAATAGGAAACCATGCACCCGCTTTTACTGTTTGGTCATTGGCAACAACCATACATTGCCTGCCACTAACATATCCGATTCCGGCAACAGTTCCGCCACATGGGCAGCCTCCCTGTTCCTCATACATATTGAAGCCGGCAAAGCTGCCTATTTCTGTAAATGGTTCATCCTTATCGCAGAGGTAAGCAATGCGTTCTCTGGCAGTAAGTTTGTTCCGTTCCTTTTGTTTTTCAATCGCTTTTTTTCCGCCACCCATTTTAATTTTATCAAAATGTTGCTTAGCCTTGCTTACAGCTAATTTCATCCAGTCTTCATTGCGGTTATTTTCCTGATTCATAAACGAACAATTGTTAGTACAGCAAATATAGGTATTACGCTAAGTTAGTTTTGAAATAATAGCCATAGGTATCTGTTTGTAAACTGTTTTTGGCCTTCAATAAAATCTTCATAAATCCTTTTTTCAGTTTTGTTTTTCGATCAATTATTTTGCTCTATATTTAGCCAATGTCGTACGATTATATCATTATCGGTGCCGGATCTGCAGGATGTGTTTTGGCGAACAGACTATCAGCAGAACCTTCAATTACAGTACTTCTTATAGAAGCAGGTGTTCCTGATAAAAAGCCGGAAAT
>CALRUV010000155.1:0-8684 GCA_943371455.1 Chitinophaga pinensis
AAATATCCACACGTGGGACTAAAGTCCCAAAAATAATTTTTTTACTATTTATTCCATGCTCTGAAGAGCATGGCAAAGTTTTGAAAATAAAAATCAGCATAGTTATTCCTTAAAACTCATAAACCTACCTAACTATCAACAGTCTTTGCAGTCCGCCTAGGCGGATTGGGTGCGGTGCCCAGCGAAGCGTAGGCAGTAAAAATGATGCGCAGTACATTTTTACAGAAGCCAAAGCAGCGTCGGCGCAAAGACGAGGCCATGCGGCCTGAGCAAAATGGGCGCGCCTAAGCGGAGTGATAGAAAAAATGTATAGAATGTTCGCATTTCGAATTGTTGTTGGTCAGCGACCAACAGGGGCAAGAGACTATTTTGTTTGAATACAATAGGAGGTAATATTTTTAATTTGATTTATTTCATTAAACTCATAAATATCACAAGCTGAAACAAATGAAATTCTTTTATTATCTCTCATAAACTCAGCTGTTCCGTTAATAACTACTTTGTTGCCGTCAGCAATAATATTTAGCGTTTTGAAGTTGGTCTTTACTGATTTAAAGTAGTTGCCAACTTGCACACAGTTGTCAAGAATTGCTTGTTTACCAATAAATTTGGTTTCTTCAATAACAGTCCATTCTGCAAAGTCTGATATGAACTTGTAAGTCTTTTCAAATTCTCCGATTGAGAATGCTTTTGCTATTTCTGTTCTTGTCATTTTTGTTAATATTATTTTCTTTGCTTAGTCTTTTTTAAAAAGATCGATTACTTATTTATGCGCGTTAATCTATTGAACCCATGCAGCCATTAATTTTTACTTTACTTTTTAAATAGCACATAATGGTTATAGCAAAATATATTTTTTTTCATCGAAAGCTTAAGTGATATATAGCATTGTGGCGTTTTCACCATCAATAGTATGATTTGATGTTGGTGATAACACCAACATCGGCCAAGTGATATATAGCATTGTGGCGTTTTCACCATCAATAGTATGATTTGTTGTTGGTGATAACACCAAAATCGGCCAAGTGGTATATAGCATTGTGGCGTTTTCACCATCAATAGTATGATTTGATGGTGGTGATAACACCAATATCGGCAGACCAACATCGGCAGAAGTTGTTGGTCTGCGACCAACAAGGGCACGAAAATGTTCACATTTCGAATTGTTGTTGGTAAGCCACCAACAAGGGCAAGGAGGGGCAGCATGGCCCCAAACTGGTATCAAAAATGTTACCGTTTAAAATATCAGGCATTCTTAAACCCTAATTTCTCCTTTGTAATAGGCAAATCCCTCACTCTTTTCCCCGTTGCATTATATACGGCATTAGTAACAGCCGCCGCAAAACCTATCAATGAAATTTCGCCAACACCCTTAGAACCTATTTCATTTACATAATTGTCGGGCTTATTGGTAAAGAACACTTCAATAGGTGGAATATCTGTATGTAATGCCACATGGTAGCCGCCAAAACTGGCATTCTTGATGGCGCCGGTGCTATGATTGAATGTGAGTTCTTCTTTCAAAGCCATACCAATACCACCTACCACACCACCCATCATCTGACTCTTCGCGGTTTTTTCACTAATGATCTTTCCGGCATCGCCACAGGTAACTACTTTGGTGAGTTGTATTTCGCCTGTTTTGGAATGCACACGCAATTTTACAAAATGCACAGAGAAAGAATTCGATGTCATTTTTTTCTCTTTCGAACTATTCCCACCAACAGAGTCTACCGTTAAATCAATAGAAGGCTTATTCGCCTTTTGTAATAATTCCTTGATACCCATTTTACCACTACCGTCTTTTAAAAGAAATACAGTTTCATTCTTCACTTCCAGCTCTTCTGTTTTCAGGTTTTGAAAAGCAGGAATGGTTTGTATGGCTAATTCTTTGATCCTGGTTTTTAAAGTTGTACAAGCCAGGTTAACGGCAGAACCCACTGTAGAAGTGGTACCCGATCCACCTTGTGATGGGCCAGAAGGCAGATCTGAATCGCCTAGTGCAAATTTTATTTTCTCCTTGGGCATCTGCATGGCTTCTGCCGCTACCAATACCATGGAAGTTGAGGTTCCAGGCCCCATATCACTTACAGCACATTGTAATAATAAACTGCCATCGTTCTTTAACAAGGCTCGCACACTGGCATTACCCTTACCCGCACCAAATACACCACCACCCATCCCATAACCCACCAGCCATTCTTTGTCTTTTGCAGTTCCGGGTACCTTAGGCCTGTTCTTCCAGCCAATTTTTTCTACACCTGCTGCATAACATTCCAATAAATTTTTCTGACTCCAGGGAAGGTTATTTTCCGGATTTATGTCTGTAAAATTTTTGATCCGCAAATCAACCGGATCCATTTTTAATTTATAAGACAATTCATCCAGCGCACTTTCTAAAGCATAACAGCCTGTTACTTCACCTGGTCCACGCATCCAGGTTGGGGTACTCATATCCAGTGGTAATAGTTTGTAATCGGTATCTACATTTTCGCAGGCATATAAAAATTTTGATGCATTAACGATGCCTTCCCTAAATTCTTCATAGCGTGATGTGCCACTAATGGCCTGGTGAGAAATACCCAATAATTTTCCTGTTTTATCTGCACCAATCCCTATCTTCTGCCAGCATTGTGGCCTGTAACCTACTAATGAAAACATCTGCGGCCTGGTTAACAAGACCTTTACGGGTCTGTTCAATTTTTTAGCGGCAATAACCGCTGCAGGTACATGTAACCAACTGCGTAAGGCATTACCAAATGCGCCGCCCACATATTCTGTTATTACCCGCACATTTTTATCAGGTAAGCCAAAAGCCCTTGCCAGTCCGGTTTGTGTGCCCTTGGGGCCCTGCGATTTATCGTACACCAATAATTTATCCGCTCCTTCCCATACCGCAATAGTGCTATGCATTTCCATAGGACTGTGCACTTCAACAGGTATATTGTATTCTGCTTCAATAAATACAGGTGCTGTTTGGTAAGCACTTGCGTTGCCTCTTTTATAATTGCCGGCTGCTTTCAGATTAGCATCTACCAATCTTGCCTTATCAAAATTGGTTTCATGCGCTTCCTTATCGTACTCCGCTTTTACCAGGCTTAAAGCGCCCATCGCATTCTCAAAGCTATCCGCTACCAATAAGGCAATGGGTTGACCATAAAAACGCACTTTATTATCATGCAATACTTTCAAACCGCGCCATTCAAAGCCGGGCTTGTTCTTATTTTCAGGAGCAGGATCATAGCCCGGAACTTTTGGGCAGTTCTGCCAGGAGATCACATCCAATACACCCGGTGCTGCAAGCGCTTTGGAAGTATCGAGGTTTTTAACCGATCCTTTGGCAATGGTACTGCATACAAATAAGCCATAAGCCAAATTTGGTAATGTGTGTTCTGCAGTAAATTTTGCGCTACCGGTTACTTTTTCAAAACCATCGGCACGGTCATCATCTGCAGGCGAAAAGAAAAATTTATTATCAGACATACAAGTAAGGTTAAGGTTGATCAAACAGGTTTTCCGGATTTTTTTACTTCCAGGATGGCATCTACAATATTTTGGTAACAGCCGCATCTGCAGATATTGCCTTCCATATAATCTTTTACCTGCTGGCGGTTATTGGCATGGTTGGTTCGGATACATGCTATCCCCGACATGATCTGTCCGGGTGTACAGTAACCACATTGCATAGCATCGTGTTTAACAAAAGCCTCTTGCATAGGATGCAATTGTTCGCCCTTGGCCAGGCCCTCAATAGTGGTGATTTTATTGCCATTATTATCGGTAGCCAATGCCAGACAGGCATTTACTTTTTTGCCATTTACCAACACCATGCAAGCGCCGCACTGACCCATATCGCAGCCTTTTTTGGTGCCGGTAAGATTCAGTTGTTCGCGAAGGGTATCAAGTAAGCTGCTCCTGCTATCTACCATGATATCGTAGGCTTTACCGTTGATCTCGAGTGCCAGTTTTTCTTTTTCAATAGGTAGGGGCACTACCTTATCAATAGCAGCGGCTTTCAGGAATACCGGGGGTGCTAGATAGAGTGCAGCAATAGCGGCAGACCTGGTAATAAAATTGCGTCTGCTTTCCTGCAGTAGCTTTTGGGACATAAGAACAGTTTTCCTAAAGTTAGGATATTTTCATTTCTCATTTGCAATAGATTTTAGAGTAAATCTTCGCCCTTTGTGGGCGCTGTTTTGAAAAGAGTGATTATTTTAGGAAGCTATTTTTTAACACAGAGTTTTTGGAGGGAAATGAGTTGCATGGAGAGGTATAATAACTAAATCAGTATACGTATGCGGAAAAATAGAAGGGGAGGGCTTTTTTACTGACGCTGCCTAAATTAACGAAGCTACTTTATTTACCTATGAAAGAGTTAATCTTAGCCGTAAATTAAAATTTGGTCCAATAAAGCGCTGATCGGAAGAAATGGAATGGCAGCACCTGGCAATAAAATAGAAGGAGATGTGCTTTTGAAGAGAGCTAACTTTAAACGATATCTTAATCATTATAGTTTCAGAAACAATTTCACTAATTAAACAGTTCTCTAATGCTGTTCATCCAGGTAAGCAATCAAATGCACTAATTCATCCTTGTCCCTTACACTGATCTTATGACGATCTGCATAGGCTTGAATGATGGCTGCATAAGCCGGCAATGTTTTTTTAATGGCGGGTAATGCCTGTTTTAAAGCGCGAAGTTTGTTTTCTTTAAGTTGATATACATAAAGCTGTTGGTCCAGCACAAATTCTTTTTCCCTGCTACCACCATAGTTAAAAATGTCTTTCATTTTTTTATGGTTCCATTGCAATAATTGCAGGTTATTTCCTTCAAAAAGAACTTCGTAAAAACTGTTTTCGTTTTGCTGGTCAATGGCAGGAATTCCTTTTTTAAAATGATAGCTAACAGAATCACCTTCAATCGTCAAATAGCCAATGGTAAAGTATTCTATAGCATTCACCACCTGGTATAATTTCTTATTTTGGGTATAATATAATTTCTGTTCGCTTAGTGAATAGTTGATGGCTTTGTATGCAACCTTTTCGCCAGACTGGTATTGTACCACACCCGATCCCCAGCCTTCTCTTAACAAGGGCGTTCCTTTCACGCCCATCTCGCTTGCTGTTTTAATGCGGGTACCTTCTGTATCATACCATTCCAAAAAACGCAAACTGCCATCATTACCCAGGTATTGCATGTTGTTGGTTGCTTGGGCAGCAATCATTTGGGCAGTAATTATTGCACAAATAAAATAGCAGCAGAAAGGAAATACTTTTTTCATAGTAAACTGATAACCCAATAAAGTTACAATAAATCAACTAGGCCAGACATCAATTCCAGTATTAACTAAGTTTTGATTTGTACTTATTAACCTGACTCAAATTACTAACTTTGCCTTTTAAGATATAAAAAAAACCAGATGCAAAAGCGACAGGATTATATCTCTTGGGATGAATATTTTATGGGCGTTGCCCTGCTTTCAGCCCGAAGGAGTAAGGACCCCAATACCCAGGTGGGCGCCTGTATTGTAAATGCAATGAATAAGATAGTAGGCGCAGGTTACAACGGATTACCCATTGGCTGTGATGACGATCATTTCCCCTGGGCTAAGCAGGGCGAATTTCTGGATACCAAGTATCCCTATGTTTGTCATGCAGAACTAAACGCCATCCTGAATAATATAGGTATGGACCTGCAAGGCTGTAAAATTTATACGGCCCTCTTTCCTTGCAATGAATGTACTAAAGCCATAATACAGTCCGGTATCACAGAAGTTGTGTATCTGTCTGATAAATACGAAAACACCGATTCTGCCAAAGCTTCCAGAAGAATGCTGGAGCAATCCAGGGTGGTTTGTAGAAAAGTTTTAGCAACTATTCCTTTTATACAATTGTCCTTTAACGAAAAAGAAGTTTAATATAATCAAGGAGTTATTTTAAATACCCATGCATAAGCACATGGATTATTTGCCGGCGTGATTGATGGCGGTGTAATAATTAATTTACCGTTTTTATAAGTTGATTTTATTGGTGACTTTAGTCCTAGCATAGAAACGGATGAAGGTTTGCTCAAATGTTCAATCACCAGATCCTGTTCCGGAAACTTGGTACACAATACAAAAACATCATTCCCTTTTTTAGTGAAATAAGTAGTGGTTTCTTTGTTAACAGCAGGTGCTTTTTCCCATTTGCGTGTTCCATAAATGGCTTCCCCATTTATATCCAGCCAGGCACCCATATCTGCAAGCCTTTGTTGCATAATTACGGGAATTCTTCCATCTGCTGTTGGTCCGATATTTAATAAGAGGTTACCACCGCGTCCAACCTTATTGATCAATATATGCACCAGCTCCTGCGATGTGGAATAATCATCCAGCATTTCATTACGGTTATAACCAAAGGATCCTGCCATGCCCCTGCATTCTTCCCAGGGTCTTTCAAATTGAATAGCGTCTGCACTTCCTTCATGTACCAGATCGTATTCTGTTGTAAAAATACCACCATGTTTACCCCTGGTTTCTTTGCCCCATCTGTCATTCACCACAATTTTATCCTTTACCGGAGATTCATTATATAGCCAGGACAGGAAATTGGCACTACGCAATGTTTCGGAAGGAAAATCCCATTCACCATCCGTCCATAAAACATCTGGTTTATAAGTATTCACCAGATCCTTCATTTGCGGAAACATATGTTGATCAATATATTCATTGATGGTTTCTTTTTTGTACAAAGGATGGTACCATTCCAGCAAAGAATAATAATAGCCCATTTTAAGGTCTTTCTCCCGCACTGCTTTGGTAAGATCACCTAAGAGATCACGGTGCGCGCCTATATCCATCGCATTCCAGTTCCAGGATTCTTTGGATGGCCACAAAGGAAAACCTTCATGGTGCTTAGAAGTTAACACCACATATTTGGCGCCTGCTCTTTTAAACAGCTTTGCCCATTCTTCTGGTTCAAACATTTCTGCTTTAAAATCATTGGCCAGATCCTGGTATTTGGTATTCGGGCCATAAACACGATTATGGAATTCCGTAAAAAACTTTTGGGTATTACTGGGCGTCAACCATCTTCTCCAATACCATTCTGCATAACGTTCGTATACACCTACTTTGTCGCGCACAGTAGGACTATAAGCCGGTACCGAATAAACCCCCCAATGAATAAAGATGCCAAATTTTGCATCCTCAAACCAGGAGGGAACGGGTCTGCTATCAATTGAGGCCCAGTCGGCAGTGTATGTTTTCTGTGAGAATGTTGTTTGAAATGCACTGAAAAGAAATATGCAAAAAAGCAGTTTTACTTTCATAAGGCAGGTTTTAGCAGATACGAATGGTTGTGTTAAACAATTTCGCGTTTTTTCTCCAATAGTCAGACAGTAACCATGTTTTATTTTTTCATTCCATATGGTGGAATTGAGTAGCAAATTTTATAATTCATTTCTCGATTTAGAAGCTTGAAATTAATTAATTTAATTGCCTAACATCTCTGCGAAAACTCTCCGCTCTCTGCGGCTCAGCGGTTGGTATAAGCTCAATTTAACCGCAGAGCCGCAGAGGCCGCTGAGGTTTCGCAGAGAAAATACGATGTAGAGAATTGTCCCATTTTTTAAAATGTACTGCCCGATAGGAGAACTAATGTAACTTGAATATTTATTTAAGATGGAGATACTTAGTTATTATTCTATAACACAATGGCTATTAATTTTATTGGCTGCATTTATTATTGGATTGGGTAAAGCAGGTTTAAAAGGTGTGGACATGCTCAGTGTTACCCTAATGGCTTTTGTTTTCGGTAGTAAATCATCCACAGGAATTGTATTACCTCTTTTATGTATGGCAGATATTGCTGCTGTAACTTATTACAACCGTCACGCCCAATGGAAGCATTTTTGGAAACTGGTTCCCTGGATGATGATGGGTATTTTGTTGGGCGTATTTCTGGGTAAAGACATGAATGAAGCTTTATTTAGAAAGATCATGGCCATCATCATTCTCATCACCATCATTATTGTGGTATGGATGGAATACCGGAAGTCTACCAAAGTGCCGGAACATCCTTTATTTGCCGCAACAACCGGACTGGCAGCGGGTTTCACCACCATGATCGGAAACCTGGCAGGTGCATTTGCCAATCTTTATTTTTTGGCGATGCGCATGAGCAAGAATGATTTTATTGGCACCGCTGCCTGGATCTTTCTTTGTATGAACTTATTCAAATTGCCTTTTCAGGTTTTTTATTGGAAAAATATCACCCTCCAAACTATCAAAGTAGATCTGGTATTGGCGCCAGCACTGGCATTTGGTTTCTTTATCGGATTAAAGGTTGTTGGAAAAATTAAGGATGACCATTACCGGAAACTGGTGATTTTGCTCACTTTGATTGGCTCAGTTATGATGTTATGGAAAAGATAGACTTATACTTAATAAAGCAATCTATAGAAGCTCTCCAAAATTCAGAATATTGCCACTGTTATCTAAAATGCTGAACTGTTTAACACCCCAGTGCTTTACCTCTAATGGTCCGTTAGGATGAATGATATTTAAGGCTTTGTATTCTGCATACAAATTGTCGATATCATGTACACGAATATAACAACCGGTGTTCTTTGGAATAGCTTCATCATCACATTTCCACAAATGTATTTCTATCTGATCTCTTTGATTCATGATATAGCCAGGC
>CALRUV010000156.1:0-8558 GCA_943371455.1 Chitinophaga pinensis
GCATTTCTCTAATTTTTCTATGGGCACGGATGCCTCAGATTTTAATAATGACGGTCGGGTGGATCTGATTACCGTCGATATGAAGCCCTACAATCACTATCGACAAAAGATTTCCACGATGAGTGATAATGAGGATGATTTTAGTAGAAATCTTTCACTTGGCTTCCATGTTCAATACACACGAAATATGCTGCAATTAAATTCAGGCAACGATCAACAAGGGTTGCCTCATTTTACTGAAATAGGTCAGATGGCAGGTATAGCTGAAACGGACTGGAGCTGGTCGGGCCTGTTTGCAGATTTTGATAATGATGGCTGGAAAGATCTCTTCGTATCTTCTGGTTATGCCGATGATATGTCATTGGACAGAAGCAATCATTTTCTACAAAATAGCCAGTCTGAAAAAAATACAGCCCGAATGGGAGCCGACTCTTCGGGCATTTTAAAATCGAATTCCTTTTTTTTTAAGAATAACACGATGGGCGGTTTCACAGATGTTACCAATCAATGGAAGCCGGAAAAATTTTGTATGTCTTATGCCGCCGTGTATGCAGATTTTGATAATGACGGCAAACTTGATATGGTAATCGGCAATCTGAATGATGAGCCCGTGATATTGAGAAACAGGCAAGAAAATGAGCATGCAAATTATTTATCAATATCACTTAAACAAGAGGGCGCCAACCGTTTTGCACTGGGCACAAAGGTGAAGATAAAAGCAGGCAACATTGAACAAATGCAGGAATTGCAGCTGGTTAGAGGCTATCAATCCTCTCAGGATTATGTTTTGCATTTCGGATTGGGTCACGCGCCTGAGGCCGATTTATATATTACTTGGCCAGATGGCTCCGTTACAGAACAAAAAAATGTAAAAGCTAACCAGCAGGTATTGATTCAAAAAAAAATAACTACTACTCCAAAAAATGTAAGTACCGCAACTAAATCTTCATTTACTGAGATTTCTCTTACTAATAAAGATTCGTTTATTTCTAGGCAGTTCGATCATCCTGATTTTAAATACCAATTTTCACTTCCTTATAAAATAGGAGACTATGGTCAGGTAGTTACCGCAGGTGATATTAATGGTGATGGGTTTACCGATTATTATATCGGCGGAGAAGCCGGTGCTGAAAAGTTTTTTATGATGGGCCAGGCAGACGGTGGTTTTGGAAAATATAATCCCGGTTGTTTTGAAGCCGCTGATGATAATACTACGGCTCTTTTACTTGATATAGATAAGGATGGTGACAATGATCTATTGATCGAGTCACGAAAAGGAAGAATAAAACAGCCGCAATTATATTATACAGACACACTGTATCAATTTCGTGTGTTTGAAAATATTGGTCATGGTAAATTTTTAGAACGCAATGAAGTATTTCCGGAACTCTTTCCTTTTAAAACCGTAGCAGCAGGTGATATTGATGACGATGGCGACCAGGATCTTTTTTTAGGCGGTTACCCCAAGCTGAAGGGCTTTGGGAAACCGACTAGAAGTTATGTTTTCAGAAATGATTCCAAAGCTGGGAAAATTATATTTATAGATATTACAGCAAAGGTGCTGCCCAATGCATACTTAGGTATGGTTACGTCCGCACAATGGAAGGATATGAACAACGATCATTATCCCGAATTGTTGGTAACTGGTGAGTGGATGTCATGCAGATTTTTCAATAACCAAAAAGGGAAGTTAAGAGACGGATCTATAAAAACAGGGATAGCGGGTTATACAGGACTTTTTACATCCATTTACCCCTTTGATGTAAACGGAGACGGATATACTGACCTGGTTGTGGGAAATATAGGCAAGAACAATTCCTTTCATATTAGTAAAGAACACCCTGCCAAACTTAATATGCTTGATTTTGAAAATAACCCGAATAAAACTCATTCAGCAATACCCATGGTAAGTGCATACTATGCAGATTCGCATGAGTACCTAAACCTATATCGGGATGAATTATTATCCGTTTCACAAAGTCTCCGGCCTATTTTCAATACCTATGGTTCCTACGCGAAAACGGATCTGCCTGAACTCGTGAACAAAACAGGGGCTACTATTGATACCGTTTTTGCCTGCAATACAGATGAATCCGGCGTATTTATAAACGATGGAAAAAACCATTTTCATTTTATTCCATTCCCACCATTTGCGCAGGTAAGCAGGGTGAATGCTATCACTCCTTTTGCAAGCGGTAAGAGTATACCGGATTTATTATTAGCCGGTAATTATTTTGGGTACCGGGTGCAATATGGACGCCAGGATGCTCTGCCGATTGTTCAATTAATAAATAAAGGTAATACATTTGAAGCTTTAACACCTGGTAGTACGGGTTTATTTTCAACAGGACAGGTAAGCCAGATATATACCTATTCATTTAAAAATCGAAAACGAATACTCCTATTTAAAAAAAATGAAGCGCCACAAATATTTGAGTACAATTAGTAGTAAGATAACCTTATTTTTTCTGTATGGAATCATGCAGTTGAATACCGTGTCAGCTTCATTTACAGATTTAGAACAGGATCCTTATCCTTTAGTTTTTTTACAAAAAAATCTTACCCGCATACTTGTCAACGATAATATTTCTCCTGTAGTAGCCACAAGAAATTATGTGTATCCGCAACTTGCGGCATTCTATATCCTATCACTGAACGATACAGGCAGAAATATTTTCGCTGCCATCCGTCATTTTCCTGCGGTGCCTGCAAAGCTGTCTGTAGAAAATTATTCCTCCTCACTGGCTGCTTCATATGCTTTTTTTGAGGTGGCGGAAAAGTTAATTTATACACATCAGCCTTTTACAGATTCATTTTCCGTTTTGCTGGATTGGTACAGACACACCGGTATGGATACTTTGTTGTTTCGTTCATCACGGGAAGCTGGTAAAGAAGTTGCAAAAAGTATCATTGAATGGATGAACCAGGATGGCTTCAATGAAACAAGGTTAATGAACAAATATATTTTATTAAAAGAACCGGGAAAATGGCAGGCAACTTATCCCGGTTATTTTGCGGCCATTGAACCTCATTGGGGGCGAATAAGGCCAATGGTACTTACTGATAAAAACCAATTGGACCAATTTCTCCCTATGGATTTCGATACGACTAAAAACTCTTTTTTTTATAAAGAAGCATTACATGTTTATGAAGTGAGTAAAGAATTAACTGTGGAACAAAAGAAAATTGCTTCTTTCTGGGATTGTAACCCTTTTGCATTAAAGCCCATGGGGCACATCAATACATTTGTAAAAAAAATATCACCCGGTGGCCACTGGATGAATATTGCCGGTATCGCCTGTACCGATAAACAATTTACATTAGCCCAAACCAGCAGGGTGCTTACTTTATGTGCCGTATCTTTATTTGATGCCCTTATTTATACATGGGATAAAAAATACCAATACAGTTATCTCCGCCCAGAAACTTTTATAGAACAGGTGGGCATGGATGATAACTGGCAGCCTTATATCCAGTCACCACCATTTCCGGAGTTTCCCAGCGGACATGCAGTGATTTCAAACACAGCTGCTGCGGTACTGACAGCACTATTCGGTAATTCATTTTTTTATGTGGATGATTCAGAAACTGAATTTGGTTTGGAAAGTAGACAGTTTCCTTCTTTCCAGGCAGCAGCAGATGAAGCTACCATCAGCCGCGTATATGGAGGCATTCACTTTTTATTTTCGTGCAACATTGGTCAGGAAATGGGCAAACTAATGGGAGATAAATTTGTTGCTACAGTACTGAAATAAATTTCCAATAAAGGATTTATGCCGGCTTTTGCATAGCCAACATATCGAATACTTTCTTTATTTCTATAAAATATTCCTGATTGTTTTTGTCCGTAAAATCCTGGGTAAATGTTTCACCCGATTTGGCATTTAAAAAATTAATCTGAATGATTGGTGAAGAAAACAAGGTGGATAATTCTTCTTTGTTCATATTAAACCAACCGGAAAGCGGTTGATCACATAACATAGGACTGGCAGATATCATCTTTAATTTCTTGCCATTTTCGAAGGATAATTGTAATGTATCACGAAGAAAACATTTGCCAAGCCCTTTTGCAAATATTCTTAAACCAGTTATTCCTGAAAGAGAATCTGTTTTATCATCAGTTGTAAATTGCGGAGCCAGCATGATTGATTTGTCGTTCGACTCTCTTGCCATTATAGGATAGCTTGCGATATAAAGCGATTTTTTTCCATCGGAAGTTGGCATTTTGTTGATAGTTGGAGTGGTTTGTGAAAACACCTTAGCAGATAAAATCAACAAAGCAAAAAGACCGGTGAATAAAACTTTATTTTTCATTACAAATGTTTTTAAAAGAATTCCTAATAATCACAATGATAAGATATTTTTTTATGAATGTAAGACTTATCCCTTTTTTGAAGCAAGTCTTAAAATAAGAAAATAAATATATTAAATGGTAAGAAACCAGTTTCAATTAAATTGTACCACATGGTGAAACGCTAAACGGTAAAACTGCGATTTTCTAAAAAATATCGATTCATTCAATCAATATAATTTACCTGTGTGCAGGTACTCATTCTTGGTTAAGTTTATCATTTGTTGCTCTTGCGTTATTGAAAACTTATTCTGTAATGTATAACAAGAAACTTGTTAAAGAGCACAAAACAGCAGATACAACTCATTTAATCTACTAATTACCGGGTCTGGTCTACCGAAATCTATCTTATGCAAGATTTAATTGTGGTTTCATTTAAATTTAGTTATATTGTAATACCAAAATAACGTTTATGTATAACAAATTTACTTGTCAATCCACTAATGTAATTCCCCAACAAGTTAATTTTTCTCAGCCCGGTGTTATAAATCAACGGCTGTCTGATAACAAAAAAATAATTCGTTTCCTAAAAAGCATTGCTTTTGTTCTGATGGTGTGGGTGGGGCAGTTTGCTAACGCACAAACAGTGTTAACACCTACTTTATGCGGTGGGAATAATCCTATTTGTACGGCATCGGCACAATCAGCTACATTATGCGTAAATTCAGGGAATAACTATACTTATAGTGGACAAAGCCCTACCAGTACTGGCATTACCTGGCAATCTTCTAATGACAATGTAAATTGGACCAATACGGGTTCTTCTGCCAATTCTTTCACTACACAAACGGCCGCTTATTACCGTTACGTGGTAACAGCTCAATACCAGATTCCTCAAACCAGTTATAGGTCTGAATCCTATGAATGTGGTTATTACCAATATTATGATTGCGGATATTATCAATATTACGATTGTGGCTATTACTACGATTGTGGTTCTTGGTATTATAGTCAGACTTGTTATCAACCACGAACTTGTTACTATTATGTTTATCAAACATGCAGTTATTATGTGTCTCAAACCTGTTATCGGGATGTTGCTTATACCACTTATAATAATGTAACCCAAACATATACATCCCCATCTTATCGGGTGATTGCAGATAATACCACAGCCCAGGTTACTGCTACCAATACGAACTGTAACGGTGCAAATGGAAGTATTACTGTTTCAGTGCTTAATGGCACGGCTCCTTATCAATATTCAAAAGATGGTGGAGTAACGTACCAGTCGGGAAATGTTTTTTCAGGACTTACAGCTGGTACCTACAATAGTATTGTAAAGAGTGGTACAGGATGTCTCTCTTCACAACAAATAACCCTTACCGCGTTGCCGGATGTTACTCCACCAACAATTTCATGTCCTGCCAATCAAACATTAGATCTGGATGCCAGTTGTAATGCAACCCTTCCTGACTACAGAAGCTTGTTAACGGTTAATGATAATTGTACGGCAAGCAATGCATTGGTAATTACACAAAGTCCGGCAGCCGGAACCGTTGTAAATTCTAAAGGTGCATTGATAGTCACCTTTACAGTTACAGATGCATCTAATAATAGCCAGACTTGTACTATCACAGTAGATAAGCTCGATGGCATTGCTCCGGTAATGGCTTGTACGGCACCTATTACAGTGAACAATACGGCTAATACCTGTGGTGCGGTAGTTAACTATATTAATCCAACTGCTACAGATAATTGCAGTGGCGCAGCATTTAATTTCTGGAATCCAGGTGAACCCAATAATTATCAGAATGCATTTGAAGATTACGTTCAATTATATAATAACGCAACCTGGAATGATTTACCTGATTGGGTTGCAAACAGATCAATTGTAGAATTTAATTCTATTATTTCTACTTCATTTGCGAATTATACATTGATCGGTACATTTGGCGGTCACACCTATTATGTTTCTAACGGTACTGCAACATGGACTGCATCAAGAACTGCGGCAATAGGTATCGGTGGTGATTTAGCTTCTATCAATACATTGGCAGAAAGCCAATACCTGGCACCTTATGGTGGTAGCACCTGGGTGGGTGGATACCAGGATAAGGCAGTGCCAGGATTCCAGGAACCGGGCAATTCCAGTCAGAACTACCTTGGTTGGAAATGGGTGGATGGAACCAGTTTGGGTGCCGGACAGATCACGATTACACAAATTGCTGGATTGGCGTCTGGTTCTGTATTCCCTGTGGGTGTTACCACCAATACATTCAGGGCTTCGGATGAATCTGGAAATTCAAGTACTTGTAGCTTTACGGTTACGGTAAGAGATAATCAAGCGCCAACGATTGCTTGTCCTGCCAACCAAACGGTTACAGCAACAAGTGCTGCTGGTAGAGTGGTAAATTATGTTGCGCCTATTGGAACAGATAATTGTCCGGGAGCAACAACAGCAAGAATTGCAGGTCCAGCCAGTGGGTCAACCTTCCAGATAGGCACAACAACTGTTACCTATGAAGTAACTGATGCTGTAGGATTGAAAGCTAGCTGTTCCTTTACCGTTACAGTAAGTGGATTGCCTCCAGTGATTGTTTGTCCTGCTAATATCACCGTTAACAACGATGAAGGTCAATGTGGTGCCAATGTAAGTTTTGCTGCAACAGAAACCACAGGTATACCAGCTTCAACAATCACTTATTCCAAAGCACCGGGTAGTTTCTTCCCTGTCGGAACCACTACAGTAGTAGCAACAGCTACGAATGCTGTGGGTTCGGTTAGTTGTTCATTTGATGTAACGGTTACCGATAATGAAAATCCTGTATTTACTATACCTGTTATCAATGGGTCGGTTACCATTACTGTACCATATTTACAAACTCCGGTTAGTTCCTGGTTACCAGCAACCTATAATTTTGCTGATCCGCTTCCAGTTGGTGCAGTTGTAACAGGAGTAGATCTCACTTATTCTGGTAGAGATCAAGGCTGGGGTGGAACTGGTGATTACAATGCATTGTATGTTTCTGGAAAACATATTGGCGGAAATCAATACCTGCATCATACACAAAACTATAATTTAAGCTTTACCGGCAGTATACCAGGTTATGTATATGGTGGAAATAATACTTTCCAGATGTATTTCACAGGATATCCGGGATGGCAGGGATTCTTCTATGGAGGTCAAATGACAATCCGTTATCAGAAACCTGCTCAGGATGCAACACCACCGAGTATTACTGTAAATAATGACCCAGGTGTTTGTGGTGCAATAGTGTCACTGATTACCCCAATTGCAACTGATAATTGTGCTGTTGGTTCAGTGACAGGTGTTCGTAGTGATGAACAGCCATTGAATACACTATATCCAATAGGTACCACTACTATTACATGGAACGCATCTGATATCAATGGTAATGCATCCGTACCTGTTACCCAAACAGTAACAGTAACAGACAACCAATTCCCTGTTATCAATAATATACCTGCAAACCAAACCGTGAATGCTGTAAGCCAAGATTGTTCTGCCTTAGTAGGCTGGGTTAAACCCACTGCTACAGATAATTGTGGTATCCTAAGTTTAGTAAGCGATGATTTAAACTATGAAGCATTTGGTTTCACTTTATTAAGTGTAGGCGTTAACACAATTACTTATACAGCTACTGATATTCATGGTAATAAAACCAAAGCCAGCTTTAACATTACTGTTGTAGATAACCAGCCTCCTATTATTACGGGTTGTCCTTCTACTATAACAGTGAATGCTGCCAATGGCAGATGTGATCAGGTGGTAAACTGGAACCCACCAACAGCTAGTGATAACTGTCCGGGTGTAAGCTTAACCACCAATCATGTATCTGGAGAAACCTTCCCTGTAGGTACAACAGTAGTAACCTATACTGCAACCGACAATGCAGGTCTGGTTACGGTATGTTCCTTCAATGTAGTAGTGGTGGATAATCAATTACCGGTAATTACCTGTGCACCTAATGTTAACGTAACCAATGATGCCGGTAAGTGTGGTGCAACTGTGGCAATAGCTTCAGCAACTGCTACAGATAACTGCCCAGGTGTAACGGTAGTGGGTGTTCGCAGTGATGAATTAGCATTAAGTGCGGATTATCCTGTTGGTACAACAACAATTGTATGGACTGCAACTGATGCACATAATAATGTTTCTTCTTGCACACAAACAGTAATAGTAACTGATACAGATAAACCTGTTATTGTTTGTCCTTCCAATATTACAGTACCTGCTTCGATT
>CALRUV010000157.1:0-8499 GCA_943371455.1 Chitinophaga pinensis
GCTCGAATACTATTCGCTGGAAGAACTGAATAAGTTACTCGATGCGATGAATGTAACAGTTGGCTAATTTTTCATGAAAAAATACAGGGCATTTATATTATTCTTAGTTTCTTACGGATGCATAGCTTCTTATGCACAGAATGAAAAAAATACGCTAGCCAATCAATCATTACTTACAAACTCAAAAGACAGTAGTCGTAAAATTACCGACACCGCTATTGAAAGTTCCCTAACAAAACCGAAAGATACTATTCCCCGGCATGACCCCAGAAAAGCCACACGCAGGTCTGCATTGGTTCCTGGCTGGGGTCAAGCTTACAATAAAGAATACTGGAAAATCCCCATCGTTTACGGTATTATCGCCATCCCTGTTGGCATGTATATTTTTAATGATGATTATTATAAGAAAACAAAATTCGCTTATGAAGCAAAGTTCAAAGCTGCAAGCGGGGATTCGAGCGACCTGGCAAACATAGACCCGGAAATAAAGAATTTAGGTCTTACTTCTCTGCAATCCTATAGAAATGCCTTTCGAAGAGACAGAGATTATGCCATCTTATGGTTTTTACTAGCCTGGGGCTTACAGGTAGCAGATGCCACCGTTTTTGCCCATTTAAAACAATTTGATGTAAGCAATGACCTAACAATGGAATTGAACCCATCATTCAATCCTCAGCTAAGAACGCCGGGACTCAGTTTAACGGTAAGTTTAAAAAATACCCGTAGGAAAGTTTTTGATGCCCGTTAATTTTAAAAAAGAATACTATGAAGATTGCATTGATTGGTTATGGAAAAATGGGTAAAGCTATTGAGTCTGTAGCATTGGCTAAAGGCCATGAAATAGTATTGAAAATTGATATAAATAATGCGGCAGATTTAAATGCTGAAAATCTGGCAAAAGCAGATGTTGCCATAGAGTTTACTGGTCCACATAGTGCATTTGAGAACGTAATGACCTGCCTTAAGTTTGGCAAACCGGTTGTTTGCGGATCAACGGGTTGGCTAGAAAAATTGGAGGAAGTAAAGGAATATTGCATGGCACAAAAAGGCACATTCATTTATGCAAGTAATTATAGTATTGGTGTGAACCTTTTTTTTGAATTGAATACCTACTTAGCAACCCTGATGAGCCAACATGAAAATTATGAGCCCGGCATTGTTGAACTGCACCATACACAGAAAAAGGATGCACCCAGTGGAACCGCTATAACCCTGGCAGAAGGTATTTTAGCAAAATTACCTGGCAAAAAAACATGGGTTAATCATGCCAGCAACCTGCAGGAAGAATTGGTCATCTTATCAGAAAGAGAGGATCCGGCACCCGGAACACATAGAATCAGGTACACTTCTGCAGTAGACGATATCGAAATAATACATACGGCACATAACCGTATAGGATTTGCGGGTGGTGCCGTATTGGCTGCATCATTTTCCCTTGGAAAGCAGGGTATTTTTAGCATGAAAGAAGTGTTAGGTCTCTAAAATGCAGTAATGTTTTTTTGATACCTTTACCTAATTTCAAAAGGATATTTTATTAATATCCGAATGAAAAGCTAATTTCATAACAGGAAATGTTATCAAAAAAAACACAATACGCATTCAAGGCTCTAACTTTTTTGGCAGAAAAAAAGAAAGAGGGACCTGTGCTTATTGCAGAGATAGCAAAGAAGAAAAAAATTCCACTAAAGTTTCTGGAGAATATTTTGCTTGAATTGAAAAAAGCGGATTTATTGGAAAGTAAGAAAGGTAAAGGTGGGGGATACTTTTTAAAAATAGATCCGAAAGATATCACATTGGCAAAAGTGATGAGATTGATTGAAGGACCAATAGCACTTCTTCCCTGTGTTAGTCTTAATTTTTACGAAAAATGTAAGGATTGTGATGAAAAAAAATGTGGTTTGAACAGGATCATGAAACAAGTAAGAGACAATACCTTATCAGTATTGGATAACAAAACAGTAGCAGACCTAATAATCAAATAAAAACCAAATACTAGCATTTTAAACAAAAAATTTTATGAGAAAAACTTTTATAGCGTTAATAGCTATCCTGCTTGTTTCTACTACTGCCTTAAAAGCACAGGATATCGGTCAGATTATTTCTGGTTCAGCAGCTGATGCAAATAAATATTTTAAGGCATATTTTGAACCCTTTGGAAAAGGAGAAATCATTAACCTGGGAAGGGGTTGGTTTAACACAGCCCGGGTTCATAAACCTCTGGGATTTGATATAACTGTAAATATTCAGTTGGCATTGGTGCCGGAATCTAAGCAGAATTTCGTGTTTAATAATTCAGACTTTACCACTTTTAAATTACCAGGCGGCATAACCTCAGCCACCCTGCCTACATTCATGGGGAATAAAGTATCTCAAAATATTTCTGTTAGCACCAATGTAGCAGGTAGAAATGTATCTTACCAGTTTCAAACACCTGCTGGTGTTGGTGATGATATCAAAAAGGCAATATCAGTATCAGCTGTTCCGCTTCCTATTGCTCAATTCGGTTTGGGAATTTTCAAAAATACTGAATTAAAACTGCGCTATTTTCCTTCTACTGATGTTGGGGGTTCAAAAATTGGTGTTTTTGGTCTTGCTGTTCAAAATGAATTTGGAAATTATTTACCCTTCATTAAAAAACTTCCTTTTCTTTCGCTTTCAGCACTGGCGGGTTATAATACCGTAACCACAACTTATGACCTTACTGGTAAAGGAATGGCGGGTGTTAACCAAAGAGCAGAACTTAAGGTTTCTACCTTTACGGTGCAAGGAATTGCATCTGTTAAACTTGCGCTTCTGGAAGCTTACACAGCTGTAGGATATACATCGGGCACTTGTGATGCAAGCCTGCTTGGAACATATAACGTTCCTTATACAGACGTTGCTACTGGTTTTTCATTCAATAATGCAATAACCGATCCTGTAGCCTTAAATTATGAGAATAGTGGAATTTCCAGCACCTGGGGACTTCGTTTAAACTTTGCTTTACTAAAAGTATTTGCAGATTATACTTTTGCCAATTACAATACAGTTGGTGCAGGTATTGCTTTTAGTTTCAGATAATTTTGTTGTATAAAAAAAGTGCGTCTATCTCCTGATGACGCACTTTTTTATTTTCAATAATTTATGCTTGCTTAATCCTGCAAGTTCTCCAGCATATCCCTCGTCATTTTGGCCAGATCGAATTCTGGTTTCCATCCCCAGTTATTTGTTGCCACTGAATCATCTATACTTTGCGGCCAGCTATCTGCAATATTCTGACGGTAATCAGGTGCATATTTCATCGTAAAATCTGGTATATGCTTTTTAATTTCTGAAGCAATTTCCTTTGGCGAAAAACTCATACCAGCAATATTATAGGAGGTCCGCACGGCTATTTTAGCAGATGGTGCTTCCATCAATTCCAGTGTTGCCCGGATTGCATCCGGCATATACATCATCGGCAGGTAAGTATCTTCTTTTAAAAATGATTGGTATTTTTTTTCTTCTATCGCACCATGAAAAATCTCAATGGCATAATCAGTTGTGCCGCCTCCGGGTTCTGATTTATAACTGATCAATCCTGGGTAACGCAAACTCCTTACATCTACCCCATAGCGGTTATGGTAGTAGTTACACCAAAACTCTCCGGCATATTTACTGATACCATAAACGGTTGAGGGTTCTATAATGGTTTGTTGCGGACAGTTTTGCTTGGGTGAAGTAGGTCCGAAAACCGCTATACTACTGGGCCAGTAAACTTTATGCAGTTTTTCTTCTCTGGCAATATCCAACACATTTAATAAACCCTGCATATTCAGATGCCAGGCCAGATTCGGATTCTTTTCACCTGTTGCAGATAAGATTGCTGCTAATAAATAAATCTGCGTTATGTTTTGTCTGATCACCTGTACATGCAACATTTCCTTATTCATCACATCCAGGCTAACATAGGGACCAGTACCTTTTAATAAGGGGTTTTCTTCTCGCAGATCAGATGCAACTACATTATTGTTACCATATACTTTTCGCAAGGCAAGTGTTAACTCAACGCCAATTTGACCGGAAGCACCTATCACCAAAATCTTATCCTTAAGTACAGACATAGCCATCATTTTCTTATAAGCAAAGAAAGCTAAAAAATATGAAAAGCAGGATAGTATCACTATAGGGAAATACCCAAATAAACTAAGTTCATCAGTAGATTTGTTGAACCACAATATCTGACCGATAAAAACCTAAATTTGTTTCTACAAACTAATTTCTATGCTTCCAGCCTACCTATCTGCGCTATTTCAAAAGCAATCCTATAACCCGGATCATTTTTTTCTGATCGCTGGTCCTTGCGTAGTAGAAAATGAAGAACTGGTTATGGAAATAGCTGCTAAAGTGTCTGCCATTTGTAAAAACCTGGAAATCCCTTACGTATTTAAAGCCAGTTACCGTAAAGCCAACAGAACCAGTGCAGGTTCATTTACCGGAATTGGAGACGACAATGGCTTATCCCTCATAAAAAAAGTTGGCGAAACATTTCAATTACCTACAACTTCTGATATCCATGCACATGAAGAAGCCGCAATGGCAGCTGCTTTTATTGATATTTTACAAATACCGGCATTTTTATGCCGACAAACAGATTTGCTGGTAGCAGCTGCAGAAACCGGTAAGATTGTGAATGTAAAAAAAGGTCAGTTCCTTAATGGTCCTTCCATGAAATTTGCGGTTGACAAAATTAAAAAAGCCGGAAATGAACAGGTAATGCTTACCGAAAGAGGCAATACATTCGGTTACCAGGATTTAGTGGTTGATTACAGAAATATCCCCTGGATGCAGGAAAATATGGTGCCTGTAATCATGGATTGTACCCATTCTTTACAGCAACCTAACCAAAGCTCTGGGATTACAGGTGGCAATCCAAACCTCATAGGTACAATAGCCAAAGCTGCCATTGCTACTGGTGCCGATGGCTTATTTATAGAAACACACCCAAATCCTGCAGAAGCAAAAAGTGATGGAGCTAATATGTTACAATTGGGATTATTGGAACCATTACTGGAAAAATTAGTGAAATTAAGGAAGGCAAGTATTTAAGCTAAACATCAAAAACTACCAGTTTTTGATAGGATTACGCTTTCCGGAGAGGATATAGTTTTTAATATTAATCCAGAAAGCCAAAACCATATATATAATGACCGGTGACCCAAGGGTCAGGAAAGAAACATAGATAAACCACATACGTATACGGGAAGAAGCAATGCCCAATTTTTCCCCTATTGCGGAACAAACGCCAAATGCGTGCATCTCCATGTATTCTCTGATCTTTTGCATAATAATTTTGTAAAGTTAGGGTGTATTATCCTACATCCTACAAAATAGACAAATCATTCAAAGAAAATTTTAATCAGTTGTAAACCCCCTTCCGATTTTCCTTAAATTCGCATCCTAGTCCGATTTAAGCTATTGATTAACTAAAAAACGACTAGAATTTTAATTTATCTAACTATTTAAAATCACAAATATGGCTTTTGATCTTGAGATGATTCGGAAAGTATATGCAGAAATGCCTGCAAAAGTAGATGCAGCGCGTAAAGCATTGGGCAGACCCCTTACTTTAAGCGAGAAAATATTGTTCGCACATTTACATGCTGATCAAAAAACAGAGGCATATGAAAGAGGAAAGAGTTATGTAGATTTTGCACCAGACCGCGTTGCCATGCAGGATGCTACCGCACAAATGGCATTATTGCAGTTTATGCAGGCAGGACGCCCCAAAGTGGCGGTTCCTTCTACCGTACATTGCGACCACCTGATCACTGCCAAAGTAGAAGCCAAACAGGATTTGCAGGTGGCTAATACAGAAAGCAAGGAAGTATATGATTTCCTGGCTTCTGTTTCAAACAAATATGGTATTGGCTTTTGGAAGCCAGGTGCCGGTATTATCCACCAGGTTGTTTTAGAAAACTATGCATTTCCCGGTGGTATGATGATAGGAACCGACTCCCATACAGTAAATGCTGGTGGTTTAGGCATGATAGCAATCGGAGTAGGTGGTGCCGATGCCTGTGATGTAATGGCAGGCCTACCCTGGGAACTGAAATGGCCCAAATTAATTGGCGTTAAACTAACAGGAAAACTGAACGGATGGGCTGCCCCTAAAGACGTCATTCTTAAAGTTGCCGGAATACTTACCGTAAAAGGTGGAACCGGTGCTATTGTGGAGTATTTTGGCGAAGGTGCTACCAGTATGAGTTGTACGGGTAAAGGAACCATTTGTAATATGGGTGCTGAAATTGGCGCAACCACTTCCACTTTTGGATATGATGCCAGTATGAGCCGCTATTTGCATGCTACTGGCCGTGAAGAAGTAGCTAAAATGGCAGATCAGGTAACTGATTACCTGAATGCAGATCCGGAAGTTTATGCCGATCCTGCTAAATATTTTGACGAAGTAATTGAAATCAACCTGAGTGAACTGGAACCGCATTTAAATGGACCCTTCACACCAGATTTGGCAACCCCTATTTCAAAGATGAAAGAAGCAGCTGCTGCCAATGGCTGGCCCACCAAAATTGAAGTGGGTTTAATAGGTAGTTGCACCAATAGTTCTTATGAGGATATTAGTAGATCTGTAAGTTTAGCAAAACAGGTGCATGCTAAAGGACTTCAATTGAAAAGTGAATTCACCATCACTCCGGGTTCTGAACAGGTTAGATTTACGATTGAAAGAGATGGCTTTTTAGATGAATTCAACAAAATAGGTGCAAAGGTTTTTGCCAATGCATGTGGACCTTGTATTGGAATGTGGGACAGGGTTGGAGCTGAGAAAAAAGAAAAAAATACCATTGTACACAGTTTCAATAGAAATTTTGCCAAAAGAGCGGATGGTAATCCCAACACTTTCGCATTTGTGGGTTCACCTGAATTGGTTACCGCTTTGGCCATTGCAGGCGATCTGAATTTTAATCCCCTAACAGATACACTAACCAATGATAAAGGCGAACAGGTAAAACTGGATGCACCTTCCGGATTTGAATTACCCTTGAGAGGATTTGCAGTGGAAGATCCAGGCTACCAGGCACCTGCTGCAGATGGCAGTGGCGTAAATGTTGCTGTGTCAATTGACAGCAAAAGATTACAACTTTTAGCACCATTTGCAGAATGGGAAGGCACTGACCTGAAAGGATTAAAATTACTGATCAAAGCAAAGGGTAAATGTACTACTGACCATATCAGCATGGCCGGTCCTTGGTTGAAGTTTCGCGGTCACCTGGATAATATCAGTAATAATATGCTAATAGGTGCCGTGAACTTTTACAACGAGAAAACTGACAATGTAAAAAATCAGTTAACGGGCGAATATGGACCTGTACCTGCAACACAACGCGCTTATAAAGCTGCATCAGTAGGCAGTATCGTTGTGGGTGATGAAAACTATGGTGAAGGAAGTTCTCGTGAACATGCTGCCATGGAACCTAGGTTCTTAGGTGTTAGAGCCATCTTGGTAAAATCATTTGCACGTATCCACGAAACCAACCTGAAGAAACAGGGGATGCTCGCATTAACTTTTGCAGAAAAATCCGACTACGATAAAATTCAGGAAGATGACAACATTGATATTATTGGATTAACCAGTTTTGCACCCGGTACCCCATTAACGCTGGTGTTTACGCATGCAGACGGAACCAAAGATAGTATTGTTGCCAACCACACCTATAATGCTCAGCAGATAGAATGGTTTAAAGCCGGTGCTGCACTAAACATTATTCGCAAACAGATCAGCTAATTTTATAGTTGCTCTTCTTCGTGTTGCTTGAGGTTTATTTTTAAAAATCCTGCTTCTCATCGGAAGCAGGATTTTCATTTTCTATATGACTCGTATCCAAATGTAGTTTTTGAAAAAAATCAGCCTCCGACATCTCCCTTACTTCTCCCGGATTTAAATTATCGAGATGAATATCTTCAATCGAAATCCTTATCAATCTTTTACATCGATGATGAATGGCAGCAACCATTTTCCTAACCTGGTGAAACTTTCCTTCCGTTAATGTGATCTCTAACCAGGTATGCGGAACATCTTGACGCATCTCATATCCGGATGAGAATAATTTCTCAGGCTTATCAACAATCTTTACCTCACAAGGATGCGATAAATAAGTTTTACCTTCCTGTATCTTAATAGGAATGCCATTCTGTAAAGCTGAAAGGTTTTCATTGCTTACCAGGTTTTTTACCTGCACTAAATAGGTTCGCTTATGCGGAACAGATCCCTGAAATAATAACCTCGTAATTTTTTTATTGGTAGTGAGCAATAACAAACCTTCTGAATGATTGTCAAGTCTGCCTATAGCATGTGTACCTTCCGGGAAATCAAAATTTATATCCCCCAATAATACCACATCATGTGAGCTGATAAATTGCGACACCATATTATAGGGTTTGTTTAAAACAAAGTACCGGTGTGTTTCCATGCAGGAAAATTAATCAGTTCCATAATAGGATACACCAATTATATTTGGCATGATT
>CALRUV010000158.1:0-8478 GCA_943371455.1 Chitinophaga pinensis
ACTCAGGCTCATACCTCCTAAGCAGGTGATGAAAATAAATTTCCAGGCATTTTCAAGCGGATTACCCAATAAGATGCTAAAGATAGCCAGGCTCATCAGGCTCATAACCATCATCAGTATAACATTAAATAATAATTTAGACAATACAAAATCCCTGGCACCTGCTATAGAATAGAAATACAGCATCCTGCCCCTGCTTTCCGCAAGAAAACTTTTGGCTACGGCATTAATACAAACAAACAATTGGATGATCCAAAAAAGTCCGTTCCAAGTATTGTCTTCCGGGCTGCCTATCGATAAATACACTACAAAAATGGTGGACGCCACATACAATAAAATGCCATAAAGGGTGTATTGCTGTCTGGTTTCCAGCAAAATATCTTTTTGGATAAGGGCCCATATATGGTTATTCTTTTTCATTGGCACAAATTCTGCATCTGGGTTCGTAGGTTTCTTTTTCGCCAATCAGTACCTGACCTTCCTGCGCAGTTTTTCGATAAGATACATTGGCAATATTGCCACATTTCATACAGATAGCATGTAGCTTAGTGATATAATCTGCAATAGCTAGTAAATTGGGCATTTGTCCGAAAGGTCTACCCATATAATCCATATCCAAACCAGCAACAATAACCCTAACACCTCTAAGCGCCAGTAATTCACAGACATTCCCAATTTCTTCATCAAAAAATTGTGCTTCGTCAATACCCACTACGTCCACACCTTCTGCCATTAAAAGGATGGTTTGTGAATTATCGATGGGTGTTGAGGGTATGGTATTGGCGTCATGACTAACCACTTTGGTTTCATCGTAACGTACGTCAATACCCGGTTTAAAGATCTCTACTTTCAGGTTGGCGATTTTTGCTCTTTTAAGTCTGCGGATCAGTTCTTCTGTTTTTCCACTAAACATACTGCCACAAATCACTTCAATCCAGCCTCTTTTTTCTCCTGATATATGGGGTTCAATAAACATGTATATAATAAATTATCCGAAAATTCGTTTGTAACTTTAAATATTCCTTCTTTTTGGTAACCCCCCAAATGTATTACATCCAATGGAAAGAGTAGGCACCTTGATTAATAAACTAAAAGAACAATTTGACCAGCAGGCCGATGCCCAAAAAATGGCCTTTACTGCTCAGTTGTTACTTTCTGAATTACAGCAGATTCATACTCCTGCTTTAACAGGCAATAAAATTACCGTTGTAATGCCTGCTGTAAATAGCCTTGTACCAAAAGATTATCCTACGGTTGAAGCAAGACCTGTGAAAGAAAATCCTCCGGTAAACGCAGTTGCCAATGGCTGGTTATTTGAAGAAAATTCTGAAATACCTACCCTTTCCCTTCAGAAAAATCTTGCTGTTACTGAAAATATTCCTGTAGTAAAAAATAAGTCAGAAAATATTATTGAAGAATACAATACCCTTCATGCCAAAGAAATAGAAAGCCATAACGAAAAATTAAGGGAGGAAAAGCAGGAATTAGCTACGCTTTTGCAGGAGGCACCCATACGTGATTTAAAAAAAGCGATTGGTTTGAACGACCGTTTTCTTTTTGTTAATGATCTGTTCAGGGGTGATGAAAATATGTACGAACGCAGTCTCAAAACCATCAATGCTTTTAATATTTACCCCGAAGCTGAATACTGGATTCAAAGAGAATTAAAAGTAAAACTGAGTTGGCCAGATAATAGTGAATCTGCCAAACTCTTTAATCAATTGGTAAGAAGGCGTTTTGCATCTATATAATCGATTATTTTTTGGGTTGCCCCCGACATATTCTTTACATAAGCTGCAGCTGCAGTTGATGCGTTTCGTTCTAAGTCTATATTCGTAAAAAGCTTGTCCAGGGTTCTCTCCAAATCCAAACTATCTTTAATGCTAAAAGCCCCGCCGTTTTCTATCAGGTCAATAGCTTCCTGGTATTTTTCATATTCCGGTCCAAATACAACCGGCTTTCCATAAACAGCAGCTTCTAAAACATTGTGAACGCCATCATAGCCAAAGCCACCACCGATATAACAAATGTTGGCATAATGGTATAATCTGCTCAGCATACCCATATTGTTGATAATGAGTACATGGATATTCGATGGTATTTCTTTGCCTGCTAACAAGCACTCTTCGTATTCAGAAAAAAATAGAGAATTTTTATATAAACTCAGGCATTCTTGTAATCGCTCCGAATCAATATCATGAGGTGCAATGACAAATCTGCATTCAGGATGTGTATTTGCATAGTGGGCAATGGTTTCATCATCTTCTGTCCAGGTACTTCCGGCAATAATGCTTGCTTTTCCACTACAAAAATTTTCTATGGATACAATGGGTTCAAATCTTTGGGCAATGCTGCAAACCCTGTCAAAACGTGTATCTCCGCTAATTAATGGAGATGCTGGTAATGGAATTGTTCTTAGTAAATCTGCAGAAGTTTTCGACTGTACAAAAATGGTGGTAAAGAACCCTAAAATTTTACGGTAAAACCCGCCATACCATTTAAAAAATAATTGGCCTTTTCTAAATACGCCAGAGATCAGTAATACGGGGATTTTACGATTATGGGCTTCTCTCAGGTAATAATACCAATATTCATATTTCACAAAGAGAACCAAGGAGGGCCTAACGACAGTAAAAAATCGAAAAGCATTTTTGGGCGAATCCATGGGTAGATAATAAATGAAATCAGCACCGGGATAATTTTTTCTGATCTCATATCCGGAGGGAGAAAAAAAGGTCAGTAGAATTTTATAGGCAGGGTATTTCTTTCGAATACTTTCCATAATTGGTAAGCCCTGTTCAAATTCTCCCAAAGAAGCCGTGTGTACCCAAATAATAGGATCCTGGTTATTTTGAAGATCTGCAGCTAATCTATGCATCAGCCCCTGTCTACCCTTGGTCCAAAGCCTTGCTTTTGGATTAAAGAATCCTAAAAGCCAGGCTAATGCAGGATATAAAAAGATAAATAGGCGATAAAATACCATTAGCAATAAATAATGCTTACAAAGAAACGAATTAAAGCTATAGTTTAAATCAGGTTTCTAATAAGATGAGCTCAGCGCTTTTACATCTTTTTTAAGTAATTTTGTACATAATTTAAGTAGAGATAACATGCGGCCGATTCAAATGGTGGACACCAAAACCCAGTACCAAAAAATCAAAACAGCAATAGATACAGCCATACACTCCGTTTTGGATAGTGCGAATTATATCAATGGGAAACCAGTGCAGGATTTCACCAAAAATCTGGCAACCTATCTTGGTGCAAAACACGTGATCACTTGTGCCAATGGAACTGACGCTCTGCAAATTGCCATGATGGCATTGGATTTGCAACCGGGTGATGAAGTAATTACCCCTTCCTTTACGTATATCGCTACAACAGAAGTAGTGGCTTTATTAAAACTAAAGCCGGTTTTTGTAGAAGTAGATCCTAAAACTTTTTGTATGGATCCACTCTCTTTGCGCAATGCGATTACACCCAAAACCAAAGCAATTGTTCCGGTGCATCTTTATGGACATGCTGCACCCATGGAAGAAATCAAAAAGATTGCTGATGAATTCGGTCTATTCCTGATAGAAGATAACGCACAGGCGATAGGTTGTGATTATCTTTTTTCAGACGGCACCCAAAAGAAGACAGGCACCATTGGGCATATCGGAGCCACATCATTTTATCCAAGTAAGAATTTAGGGGCTTATGGAGATGGGGGTGCTTTATGCACCAATGATGATGAACTGGCAAAGAAGATGAAAATGATTGCCAATCACGGACAGCAGAAAAGATATTACCATGAAATGGTAGGTTGTAACTCCAGACTAGATTCTATTCAGGCAGCTATCCTGGATATCAAGCTAACCCATTTAGATGCGTATAGTAAAGCCAGGCAAGATGTTGCTGCCTTTTACAACCAGGCATTTGCCAACGAGCCAAAAATCACAACCCCTTTTGTTGCCAACTACAGTAAACATGTTTACCATCAATATACATTGGTATTGAATAATGCAGACAGAGACGGATTAAATAGTTACCTGGCTGAGCATTCTATCCCATCCATGATCTATTACCCGGTACCCGGACACAGGCAGGATATGTTTGCAGGGATGGATCTATCAGCATATGATTTGAAAGTTACTGACTGGCTAACGGAGCGCGTTATTTCTTTGCCGGTTCATACTGAAATGGATGAGGAGCAATTAACTTATATTACAGACCATATTATAAAATACTTAAATAGTTAAAACATGAAAATAGCAGTAGTAGGTACGGGCTATGTTGGACTAGTAACAGGCACTTGTTTTGCAGAAACAGGCAATAAGGTTACTTGTATAGACATTGATAAAACCAAAGTAGATAAATTATCCAATGGTGAGATCACTATTTATGAGCCAGGACTGGAAAAAATATTTTTACGAAACCTGAAAGAAGGGCGATTGAAATTTACCACCAATCTGGAAGAAGGAATAAAGGATGCGGTGATTATTTTTCTGGCATTACCAACACCTCCAGGTGAAGATGGTTCTGCTGACCTGAAATATATTTTAGGTGTTTCCAATGACCTTGGAAAAATATTGAAAGACTACAAAGTAATCGTTGATAAAAGCACGGTACCTGTAGGAACCGCAGAGAAAGTAAGGGTAGCGATAGCTAAAAATTTCGCAGGCGAATTTGATGTGGTAAGTAACCCTGAATTTTTACGTGAAGGTGTTGCTGTAGATGATTTCATGAAACCAGACAGGGTAGTAGTAGGTACAACTTCAGACAGAGCCAGAAAAGTAATGAGTGATCTATATGCTCCTTTTGTTAGACAGGGTAATCCGGTAATTTTCATGGATGAAAAATCGGCAGAACTAACAAAGTATGCTGCCAATTCATTCCTGGCAACCAAAATTTCATTCATGAATGAAATTGCCCAGTTGTGTGAAAAATTAGGTGCTGATGTGGATATGGTGAGAAGAGGTATTGGTTCTGATGACAGAATTGGTAAACGTTTTCTGTTTCCGGGAATTGGTTATGGTGGCAGTTGTTTTCCCAAAGATGTTCAGGCATTGATCAGATCAGCTGCGGAAGTAAATTACGATTTCAAGATCCTCGTGGCTGTTGAAGATGTAAATGAAGCCCAGAAATTACACTTGATTCCAAAGATCAAATCTTACTTCAGTGGCGATTTAAAAGGTAAACATTTTGCTTTATGGGGTCTTGCTTTTAAACCTAATACAGATGATATCAGAGAAGCTCCAGCCTTATACCTTATTGAGGCATTAACAGCTGCCGGTGCAACCGTTGCTGCATTTGATCCGGAAGCCCTGAAAAATGTGCAAAATACAATTGGAGACAAAATAACTTATGCCCCCAATCAATATGCAACACTTGAAAATGCTGATGCATTGATCATTGCAACTGAATGGAGTGAGTTTAGAACGCCCGATTTTGAAATGGTAGAAAGCAGGCTAAAAAATAAAGTAATTTTTGATGGCAGAAACCTCTTCGACACAAAAGTTATGGCGAATATGGGTTATCATTATGAAAGTATCGGTAGAACTAATTAATTAATTACTTATGGAACGCAAGCGAATACTAATTACCGGAGCCGCAGGCTTTTTAGGATCTCATTTAAGTGATCGTTTTATCAAAGAAGGTTACCATGTAATTGCTATGGATAACCTGATAACCGGCGACCTCAAAAACATTGAACACCTGTTCAAACTGGATAATTTTGAGTTTTACCACCACGATGTTTCTAAGTTTATCCATGTTTCCGGTCCGCTGGATTACATTCTGCATTTTGCATCGCCTGCGAGTCCAATCGACTACCTTAAAATACCTATTCAAACTTTGAAAGTAGGTGCTTTGGGTACACATAATTGTTTGGGACTAGCCAAGGAAAAGAAAGCCAGAATATTGGTGGCATCTACCAGTGAAGTTTATGGAGATCCAGTGGTTCATCCGCAAACAGAAGAATACTGGGGTAATGTAAACCCTGTTGGACCTAGAGGGGTTTATGATGAAGCAAAAAGATTTATGGAAGCCATTACCAGGGCCTATTATACCTTTCATGGTGTAGAAACCAGGATCATTCGCATCTTTAATACCTATGGTCCCAGAATGCGTTTGAATGATGGTCGTGCCCTTCCTGCATTTATTGGTCAGGCATTACGTGGAGAAGACCTAACTGTTTTTGGTGATGGTAGCCAAACCAGGTCATTTTGTTATGTAAGCGATTTGGTAGAAGGTATTTATCGTTTGCTAATGAGTGATTATACCATGCCTGTAAACATTGGAAACCCGCATGAAATTAGTTTGAAAGACTTTGCAGAAGAAGTACTGAAGCTTACTGGGTCAGCAGTAAAAATCATTTACAAACCCTTACCTGTAGATGATCCTAAGCAACGTCAACCGGATATTTCCAAGGCTAAAGAAATATTAGGATGGGAGCCAACCATCGATAGGGCAGAAGGTTTGAAGCGGACCTATGATTATTTCAAATCATTACCCAAAGAAGAATGGACCAAACAACCAAAAGAATTTGAAAGCCGTATGAAATAATTAGCAACGTATAAATGTTTTTATGTCAAAGCCATTGATTGCAGTATCCGGAAAGAATGGACAACTGGGTTATGAATTAGAACAAATTGCTGTTAATTATAAAGAAGCTTTTGATTTTATTTTTACAGACAGGCAGGTATTAGATTTAAATGTTCCTGAATCTATACCTGCCTTTTTTGATCATCACCAACCCCAATATTTTATTAACTGTGCAGCCTATACAGCTGTAGACAAGGCCGAGACAGAGAAAGAGATGGCTTTTCAGATCAATGCAGTATCTGTTGGTGTGATTGCTGAGCAGTGTAAAAAATATGGTTGTAAACTGATCACCATTTCTACTGATTATGTTTTCAATGGCAATGGCACAAAGCCTTATCCAACAGATGCTCCTTGCGAACCTGTTAATTATTATGGCTATAGTAAATGGATAGGAGAAAAACTGGCGCTTGAAAAAAATGAAGAAACCATCATTATCCGAACATCCTGGGTATATACCGTTCATGGAAACAATTTTGTAAAAACCATGTTACGTTTGATGAAAGAGAGAACTGAATTAAATGTAGTAGGAGATCAGGTTGGTTCTCCTACCTATGCAGCCGATCTGGCAGAAGCCATTATACAGATCATTGTATCTATTCAAAAAAATCAGAGCCACTATGGTATTTATCATTACAGTAATACCGGCATAATTTCCTGGGCAGATTTTGCAAAAGCCATTAATGAAATGGCAGGACTGTCCTGCCAGGTAAATTCCATCCCCGCTACATCTTATCCCACACCTGCCAAAAGACCGGCCTATTCTGTTATGGATACAAGTGATCTTATAAAAGATTATGGGTTAGTGCTGAATGACTGGAAAAGCAGCTTGCAGGGATGTCTGCAAAAATTAAAATAATTTATTGCATTAGAACTGCAGATAAAGCAATGCACCTGCGGCAACAGTCATAATGGTAAGTGCTATAATGCCCATTGTATTTGACATCCAGCCATTGACATATTCACCCATTATTTTTTTGTTGTTGGCTATATGCAAAATGATCACAATCATCACTGGTGCTGTTATGCCATAAAGTATTGCGGTATAGATCAAAGCTTTAATAGGTGTGATGCCTATATAATTTAAAGAAAGGCCAATGATTAAGGAAATAATGATGATGACATAAAAACCTTTTGCTTCATGAAATTTTTTGTCAAGACCTTCTTCCCAACCAAAGGTTTCTGAAATGATATAAGATAATGCACCACTTAATACAGGAATCGCTATAAAGCCTGTGCCTAAAACACCAACAGCAAAAAGAAGGTATGCAAGATTGCCTGCCAAAGGTTTCAGGGCCAATGCTGCTTGTTCTACCGTATTAATCTGATGTATGCCTCCATTGAATAAAACAGTACCTGTAGTGAGAATAATAAAATACATTACCAGGCCGGAAAATGTCATACCAAAATCAACATCCTGATTCATAGTATGAATCATTTTCTTATTCACCATTAATTGATTTTTCATTTGTCTTTTTTCTTCTACTTCAACAGAAGCTTGCCAGAAAAAAAGATAAGGAGAAATAGTAGTGCCAAGAATCCCAACTAAAATGGCAATAAACTCTTTATTAAATTGTATGGTTGGGATAAAAGTAGCTTTTAGGATAGTTATAAAATCCTGCTTATATAAAAACGGAACAATAAAATAAACCAACATGACTATGCACAGGTATTTCAGCGTAGAAGCAATTTTTACATAGGGCAGGTATATGATCAATACAATTAAAATGGAAGTAAATAGTATACTGAAATAAATAGCATCAACGGAAGGGAATAACAAGGTTCCTACTGCACCCATACCTGCAATGTCAGCCCCGATATTCATGATGATAGCCGGAAAACTAAACAATAACATGAGGTATAAAACCGGTCTGGGATAATGTTTTTTTAAAGTTC
>CALRUV010000159.1:0-8465 GCA_943371455.1 Chitinophaga pinensis
TTATAGTGGTTATGAAACCCAAACTTCTTCTTCCCTAAATTTTAATGGCGATTTTAGTTTAACCCCTAAATGGAAAGTGGGCAGTACCGGCTATTATGATGTGAGTTCGCGAACATTGCAACAGTTAAGCGCCTTTATTACCCGTGAAATGCACTGCTGGCAACTTTCTATCAATGTTAATCCTATTGGATTATATAGATCATTCAGTATCATGATCAGTCCCAAATCCGGTATCCTGCGCGATTTGAAGATCAACCGAAGCAGAACTTTCTCCAGCTATTGACGATCGTTTTTCTCGTAATATTCCCACATAATCTCAAATACTTTTTCTTTTAACTGAACGGCTGTTAATCCGGTTGGATCTACTGCCGGCAAAAAATGCATTTCTAATTTATGCGGATAGAGAAAAAATAATTTATGTGGCGGCAAAACTTTTTTGGTGTGAAAAAGGATGGCAGGTAAAATATGTTTGCCTGTATCTGTTGAAAGCTTGAAAGCCCCGTCGTAGAAGGTTTTCAATGGTTTGTCGGTTCTGTTTCTGGTTCCTTCCGGATAGATCACCATATCCAAACCGATGGTTAACATGCGTCTCATCTCTTCATAACTTTTTCTCCTGCTGGCATCGCTTTTTCTGTCTACCAACACTGAGCCAAATCTGTAGATCCAACCAAAAATGGGGATCTTGGTAAAACTTTTTTTGGCAATGGTTTTATTAGCCCTGGGCATAAAAGGCGTACTTACCGGAACATCCATCAGGCTATTGTGGTTACAAACAACAATATAGTTAGTGTTGTTTTTAAAATGTTCACCACCTTTTGTGCTAAGCGGACAAAGAATTAAATTTAGGTAAACCGTCATCCATACATTTGATACAATCCGGTGCCAGACAGCTTTTCGGGGGTCGTCAAGAAAAAAACAGGGCGAATAGAACAGAATGGCAACAAATAGCGTAGCAATAAATAAGACCATGGCCCACAAAGACCAGATGCGTGCAAACACTTCGATGAATAGATTGGGTTGTTTTGGGTTTTTCAAAGGTGATGGTATAGTTAGTTATTTCAGTTTTCCTGGTCAAAGATAAATTCCTGAGAACAATCCTGTATTATTTTTAAAAATTGAAAAGGTTAATCGTTTAATCTACATGCCAATCAATGGGCTCCATGCCCTGTTTTACCAGAATTTCGTTGGTTCTGCTAAAATGCCTGCATCCATAGAACCCTTTGTCAGCGCTGAAAGGAGAGGGGTGTGCTGCTTTTAAAACATGGTGTTTGGTCTCATCTATCAAAACCTGCTTTTCTTGTGCAAACCTTCCCCATAATAAAAAAACAACTCCCTGCTTTTCATCCGAAATTTTTCTGATCACTGCATCTGTAAAATCCATCCAGC
Source organism: Chitinophaga pinensis (assembly GCA_943371455.1). Taxonomy (GTDB): domain Bacteria; phylum Bacteroidota; class Bacteroidia; order Chitinophagales; family Chitinophagaceae; genus Sediminibacterium; species Sediminibacterium pinensis_J. Next base: position 1,387 of record CALRUV010000159.1, read on the forward strand.
CAATTTTTGAATGACTGGCAGGTTCATTTGCCCTTACTGTTAGTATGGCATTCAAAAGAAATACACCTTGTGCCGCCCATTTTTCCAGGTTACCGGTTGTAGCAATGGGAATGTTTAAATCAGCCAGTAACTCTTTGTAAATGTTTTGCAATGAAGGTGGAATAGCAGTACCCGCAGTTACAGAAAAGCACAAGCCATGGGCCTGCCCTGCACCATGATAGGGATCCTGCCCCAATATCACTACTTTAACTTTGTTGAATGGGGTAGAATTGAATGCATTGAAAATAAATTTGCCTGGCGGATATACCAATGCTCCGGAAGCTCTTTCTGTTTTTAAAAAAGTGGCTACCTGCAGAAAATAGGATTTGGTAAATTCCTGCTTCAGAACGGCTTTCCAGTTATCATCTATTTTAACATCCATAAAAATTAAATTGATGCTTCAGACAATAATAGCAGGTTATCTAAAGTTTCCGGAACAAACAAATTATCTAACGTATGGTAAATAAATCATTAACGTATGAGGGTAATACTGCCGCCTAAGGGTTTTAAATTTGATCTTCGTTTAATGATATAATAATAAGTTGCTACCGGTTGGTCAATTCCATTGAATTTGCCATCCCAGGGTTTGTTATAGCCAATAGAATTAAAAACCATTTGTCCCAACCGGTTATATATTTCAATCACACACTCAGGATAGTATTCAATCTTTTCAATCATCCATTGATCATGTATCCCGTCATTATTGGGAGAAAATGCATTGGGTGGGGTTATTTCTACTTCCGCAATAACCACATTCACACCAAAACTTACTATACAACCTGCCTGGTTAGTGGCTTTAATAAAATACCTGCCATTCTGGTCAATGGCACGCGGATTGGGTAATGCCTGTGTAAGTAAAGAGTCCTTCCAATACGTAAAAGTTAGATTAGTAGTAATTCCTTTTATGGCGGAAAGTAGATCGATGGTTTCTGGCCGGGGAACTGGAATGGGATCAAATGCAGTGATATCAGGATAATTTACCAATTCCAGACTGATGGGTTTGATAGCAGTACACCCCACACTATTTACTGCTTTGATATAATAAATACCGGTGGCATTAATACTTTTAGGTGTTCCAACATAATTGTTTTGGGTAAGATCGGTATAATAGGTGAATTCAAGATTAGGGGAACTGCCACTGGTAAAAAAGGGCGTAGTTATATCAATAGGACTTGAAATGCAAGCCTGAATGGTATTTGTAGGCACTTTTAAAGTAAGCTTTTCGCCTGAATAGACTATGGTAGTATAAACAGTATCCGTACACCCCTGACCGGAGAAGGGGGTTATTTCTACTGCAAAAACAGTTCCGGGTAAAGGAACAGGAGCCATGGTTAGTGTTTGTTGCAGACCTAAACCCTGGGTAAAATTATCATTGAACCATCTATAAGCCCCAAAACCAAAAGGAGCTACCAATGTTTGTGAACTATCGCTGGCACATTGGGTGTTGCCAGAAATAGGAGAAGAACAATTCTGATTCACATCAACATAGGCATAACCAAAATGCCCGCCCCTTGTACAATCATTGGTAGTAAATTCAATCCGGATACGATGTCCGGCATAACCAGATAACTTAATGGTTACCGGCGTCCATGGTTTATAGAAAACACTGTCATCAGACATTTTAAAGCCTGGTAAACTCGCAGACGCTGCATAGGAGAATGAACTGCAATCTATATACTTATTATCGGTAACATCATATACATTGGCTGTAAATTTTGGTTGTTCCCATTCTGCATGAGATGGATTTTGAAAAACAACCGCATAATTATAAATGATGCTGTAATTATTTTCATTAGCGGGTATATTGATCAGGTAACTTACCTGTTCTGCCTGACTGCCCGTAGAACTATTGCCTAATTGAATGGAATAGCCACTGCCGTTAGGACAATTAATAGGAAAGCCACCGTATCTGTCATTGATGGCAGGTGGATTATTTTGCAATAAGGTATGTCTCCCGGTAACAGAACCAGATGCATTTAGTGTTATTGCACCATTTGACCTGTTAATCGTTCCAATACTACATTCCCATAAATCAAAATTGCCATTTTCAAAACCAATATTAGGTGGGCATTGTGCGTACAGAATTGTACTGCACCCGATGAAACTCATCAGCAACAGCCAAGAGAATTTGAAGCCTTTTTTACATTGCATATCTGCTGATTCAGAAGTATCGGGGCAGTTTAAAAATACGATTTATGTCCGTTATCTGCGCAACAGTTTTATCAAACAAATTCAAAAAAATATTTTCGGAGAAAATAAGAAGAAAAGCGCAGGCTAAAAAAACCAGACTCAATAAAATGAATTAAAATATTTCAGTGCTGCAATCCATCCTTTTTCTTCCGTAAGCGGAAGGTTTTTTTCCTGAACATATTTTACCACTGCCTGTTTTTTGGAAGAGATAGCTGCATTGCTGTTAAAAAAGGATTCAAAAGAAAGTTGTGTGAGTCTTACATCAACTGCTTTGCCTTCATTCAAAAATTTCGGGTCTTCATAACAAATGATGCTGTAAGTGGGTGGTGTTGCATTGCCATTTGCATCTCTTTCTGTTATACGGATCATGGTGAGTCTGCCGTTTACAATAGGACTTTCAAAAGAAGAGGGAGAAATCGTTTTGGGCACATTTACACCTCTCTGCTGCGCCTGTATAGGTGCTTTACTGGATGTTTTGGTTTGTGCCTGAGCTAAACTTGTAATAAGAATAAAGGCCGTTAAAATGTACAAATATTTCATAATTAATTTTTGGCTTGTAGAACCTGCTTCCTTGTAAAGTTATTAAAATACCGGGAATCTGAATAAGTTCCTGTATTTATTAACGATTCCGTATGCTTTACTTTTATAGGATACTGATTCTATCAAATTCGATGCCGGGAAAGAAATAATGATCCCATTTTTTGAAAGAAAGCATTTAATGGACCAATAACGTATGGAATTATTTCTTAAATCGGTTGAACAATTTGCAATTGCCAAATATTAAAATAAACACTGATAATTTTTAATGGGTAGTCCCTATTAAATTTTGGTTAAAAAAAATAGTCATTTTTATCTTTATTAACTAAAATTTACCTAATTTTAGGTTATTAATGTGTAAAAATTACACATAAGTCAGGATTGCACGATTTTTATTTGCCATGAAAATAAAGTTATCCTTTTTACTTTTATTTATTGCTATTGTAACACAGGCGCAACTGTTGCAATGGTCGCCTGCATTTATAAAAGAATCTTCACCTTCTGTAACCATTACATGTGACGCATCTCAAGGCAACCAGGGGTTACTAAACTATACACCAACCAACGATGTATATGTTCATATTGGTGCGATAACAAGCCTTAGCACAGGTGCTTCAGATTGGAAATATGTAGTAAACAATAATTTCAATCTGCCTGCAACAATAGTTCAAACAACCAGTGGGGGTAGTAATAAATGGATTTTTACCATTAATGGTGGTTTGCGTAGTTTTTTTAATATCTCAAATCCTGCCGAAAAAATTCAAAAAATAGCCATTCTTTTTAGAAACGGTAACGGCACCAAAGTGCAAAGAAATACAGATGCATCTGATATGTATTTGTCGGTTTATGATGATGGCTTATATGCGCGTATCGATAGCCCTTTAATGCAGCCTTTTTTTAAACCCATTATGCAAACGATTGCGTGGAAGGTGGGCGATAAGATCCCTGTTGCAGCAGTATCCAGTAAAACGGCTACCATGAAGCTGTTTTATAATGGGGTTACACTGAACACGGTTTCAAATACTACCAGGATAAGTGCAGAGCCGGTAATTGCTTCATCCGGAACACAAACCATTATAGCTGAATCGGCTGATGGAACCAGTACTTCCAGGGATACCGTTAGTTTCTTAGTGTCGGGCACTGTAAATATTGCAGCATTACCTTCAGGTATTAAAGAAGGTATCAATTATGAGCTAGGCGATACCTCAGCGGTTTTGGTGCTATTTGCACCTGGAAAAACCAAAGCTGCTGTTTTAGGCGATTTTAATAATTGGACTGAATCCCTCAGTTCCCAAATGAATAAAACACCCGATGGTAAATATTTCTGGTTAAGGATTACTGCTCTTACCGCCGGCACAGAATATGGTTACCAGTACCTGATTGATGGTAGTATTCGTATTGCAGATCCTTACACTGAAAAAGTACTGGACCCTAATAATGATCCTTTCATCACTGCCATAACCTATCCCGGATTAAAATCTTATCCAACAGGAAAAACAAACGGCATAGTAGGCATTTTACAAACAGCCAAGCCAGCCTATAACTGGCAGGTATCAAACTTCCAAAGACCCGATAAAAAGAACCTGGTTATCTATGAATTATTGATCAGGGATTTTGTTGGCGCTCATAGTTTCCAGTCTTTAAAAGATACCCTTAGTTATTTTAAACGATTGGGGGTGAACGCCATCGAGATCATGCCTTTCAATGAATTTGAGGGCAATTTAAGTTGGGGTTATAATCCTAACTTTTTCATGGCTCCGGACAAGTATTATGGCAATGAAACGGCTATCCGTCAATTTGTTGATGCTTGTCACCAGCAAGGTATTGCCGTGATTATGGATATAGTGATGAACCATTGTATGGGTTCGGCTCCACAGGCGCAGCTGTATTGGGATGCAGTAAATAACCGGCCAGCTGCAGACAATCCCTGGCTCAATGCCAGTGCCAGACATCCTTTTAATGTAGGGAACGATTTTAACCATGAAAGTCAGGCAACCAAAGACCTGGTGTCGCGTGTGGTTCGTCACTGGCTTACTCAATATAAAATTGACGGCTTTCGGTGGGATCTATCCAAAGGATTTACACAAGTAAACAATCCCACAGATGTTAATGCCTGGGGTAATTACGATGCCAGCAGGGTAGTTATCTGGAAAAGAATCTACGACACTATGCAGGTGGTATCTCCTAATACCTATTGCATACTGGAGCATTTTGGTTCCAATACCGAAGAAATAGAATTGTCTAATTACGGTATGTTATTATGGGGTAATGCCAATTACCAGTTCAACCAGTCTACCATGGGTTATAATTCCGGTTCAGATTTTTCCGGTGCTATTTCAAAAAGCAGGGGATGGGCAAACCCTTTATTGATAAGCTACCAGGAAAGTCATGACGAAGAAAGGCTCATGTATAAGAATACTAATTTTGGTAACGCTGCCGGTTCCTATAATACAAAGGATTCCATCACCGGTTTAAAAAGAAATGAAATGGCCGCAGCCTTCTGGGCCATGATACCCGGACCCAAAATGATCTGGCAGTTTGGTGAATTAGGCTATCCTTACTCAATCAATACCTGTAAAGATCTAACGGTGGATGCAACTGGCGGATGCAGAACAGAGGTAAAGCCTATCAAATGGGACTACCAGCAAAATACTTCCAGAAAAGCATTGTTTGATATATATGCCAAACTATTAAAGTTGAAGCTCACACCTAATTACAAATCAACCTTTACTTCCAACAATGTTAGCTGGGATCTATTGGGCAATATCAAAAGTTTACAGATTAATGATGATTCCTTAAAAGTAATGGTAGTGGGTAATTTTGATGTGAACAATCAGACCGCTAATGTTACATTTCCGGCAGCAGGAACCTGGTATAGTTACCTTACCAATGCAACTAAAACGGCCACGGGTGCAGCTGAATCATTAAGTCTTGCGGCAGGCGAATATTATGTATACACCAATCGCAATTTAAATGGGGTAGTAACGGCTATTAATGGTATAGAGGAAAACAGAAGTGAATTACAGATAAGTATTTCGCCCAACCCGGTTTCTTCTGCAGCTACCATACGCTATCGTTTACCGGAAAGTGCCCAGGTAAAAATATTTATATCCGATTTGCAGGGAAGAGAGCTGGGCACCCTGTTTCAGGGATACAGACCTGCTGGTAAACAACAACTAATACTTCAGGTAAATCAATTGCCCGCAGGTGCAGGATCTGATGGCATGTATTTGTTACGCATCAACTATAATAAAAAAACCAACATTCAAAAATTTTTACTTATGAAATAATACAACTACCAAAATGCTATGCGAGATGAAACAAAAAAACTTCAAACTGAAAAAACCACAATTATGAAATTCAAACGAATGCTTGTTGCTTTGTTGTGGGTGCTCACGGTATGCAGTCTGCCTGCCATGGCCCAGGACAAAGTGGTTACCGGTAAGGTGACCGATTCAAAAGACGGAACAGTTATGGCCAATGCCACTGTGAAAGCAAAAGGCACAGATGTGGCTACGCAAACAGATGCTAATGGGATCTTTAAAATTAAAGTTCCTTCTTCTGCAACTACACTGGTTGTATCCTCTGTAGGCTTTGCTACCATGGAAATGCCAATCAATGGTGATGTAGCCAATTTTGCCCTTACACAAACCAGTTCTTCACTGGGAGAAGTGGTAGTGGTAGCTTATGGTACAAGAAAAAGAGGCGACCTCACAGGATCTGTAACATCAGTCTCTGCCAAAGATTTTCAAAAAGGAGCCATTGCTTCTTCTGAACAATTATTACAGGGTAAGGTAGCAGGCTTACAAATCACTTCGGGTGGTGGTTCTGCCGGTGGTGGAAGCAAGATCCGTATTCGTGGAGGAGCATCCTTAAATGCCAGTAATGATCCATTGATTGTGATTGACGGAATACCCGTAGAAAGCAATGGTATCGCCGGTTCCGGAAACCTGCTGAACAGTATCAATCCTAACGACATTGAAAGTATGAGTGTTTTGAAAGATGCTTCTGCTACTGCTTTGTATGGTTCACGTGCATCTAATGGTGTATTGATCATCACCACTAAAAAAGGAAGCAGGGGAAAAGTGATCTACAATTTCGGTACCCTGTTAAGTGCAGGTAATATTGTTAAAAAAGTAAATGTATTATCTGCTGATGAAATCAGAAGTATCATAAACGCTGATGCAACAGCTACAGGTAATAATACCTATAAAAATATACTGGGTTCTGCCAGCACAGATTGGCAGAATGAAATTTACCGCACAGCCATTGGTTCAGATAATAACCTGAGTGCAAGTGGTATGATGGGTAAA
>CALRUV010000160.1:0-8427 GCA_943371455.1 Chitinophaga pinensis
TGGTTCAAAACCAATTTTCTATTACCATATGACCAATAGGGAGTGCCTGATGCATCCAGGAATGCATTTTCTGCTTCCATAACATAGGATCCATGGGTTTCATTATATACTTCATGTTCAGTGATATTGGAATCGTTTACGAAAAAGGATTCTATCCCTTTGTCGTGGGTTATCCATATTTTTCCGGAACCATCACGAATGATTGTTTTTATTTTATTAGATAACAGACCTTCCTTCTTTGCAAATCGGTATACCTTGTTGTTATTGATAATGATTATCCCATTGTCATTACTCGCTAAAAGGGTTAATTCTTTGCCAATAGATAACATTGCATTGATCCTGTCATTAAATATTTTATTACCGATATAAAATGTTTCGTTTCCCTGCGCTGTTATTCGTTGAAAGCCATTTTCAAATGAGCAATAGATTTGTTTATTTGCATCAACCAGTAGGGTACTTACCGTATTGCTAAGAAGTCCTGTTGCTTTCGTGTAATGAAAAAAAGTACGGTTGTCGTATTTAATGAGTCCGAAGTCTGTTGGGCAAAACCAAATATTGTTCGCCGCATCTTTTTCAACAAAGCGAACTATACTGTTATCCGGAAAGGCAGAAAAGAGATAGGCTGTATATTTAGTTCCATCATAATGTACAATACCCGGGCCATAACTTCCGGTCCAGATGCTGCCATCGGTTGAAAGGGTTCCATTTAAGGGATATAAAAATGGTTCAAGCTTATTATTGTCTTTGGATACAAGTGAAAAGGTTTTCTTGTCTTTTTGGTATTGAAGATTTTTCCCTTCCGTAATAATCCAATTTCCTTTTTCAGCATCCGGAATAATCCTTCTTACAAAGCCGGTGGCGGGGTTTGGATAGGGCTGTATGTAAATACTGTTTTCGTTGAGTCTTGAAAATCCTGATTCCGGGTTACTTATCCATAAGTTGTGAAAACTATCCTCAAATAACATGTAGGGAAACCTGTTCAAAAGGCCATTTGTTTCATTGATGACTAACAAATTATTTTTATTGAAATAACATAAAGCTGAACTGTAGGATGCAATCCATAGCCCACCCCCCGGAGCTTTTTTGATATCAAATATGCGCTCTCGATAGTTTCCGTTAATAGAATATTGAATGGTATCTTTCGTACCCATACGTAATAGACCTCCTAAAAAACTTCCGGCCCATATACCTTCCTCATTTTCATAAAAACAAAGAATGGAATGATAACCCATTTCTTTGCCCTTACTAAAAAGCCAGCGCATATTTTGTTTACTGATCACTACCAGACCAATATCACGTAATCCAATGTAGATGCTGCCATCTTTGGCAATATGAACTGCACTTGTATACTCAATCGGCAGGCCACATCTTTTATCATAGATCTGGATTTGGGAACCTTCCACACAGATCACACCATTTTTTTTGGTGGATACCCAGATACGGTTTAATTGATCTGTCTGCACCCTGAAGCAGGGGGCTTTAGTAAAATCGATTTCTTTGGATTGTAAAGTAAATATCGAATCATGCTGAATATAATACAGGCCTGCATCTGATGCCAGCCATAATCTTTGTTGCGAATCATAAACCATGGTGAGATTCGGCATGGACGGCAGTCCGCTTTTAGGGCCATACCAAAAATAATGATACCCATCATAGCGGTACAAGCCATTGTTAGAACCTATCCAGATATGGTGGTTGCTGTCTTCTGCAAATCCGGTTGCATGGGTGCCGGGGAAGCCATGTTGTTTATCAGTATAAGATATATTGAATGCCGCATTATCTCTTCTTTGTAAAGGGGGCGCATCAATGATTTCAGGAGCGGTTAATTTTTTTCCGGAAAAGCGAATGGTTTCCTTAACCGGAATGGTAGGACCGTTGTGAATGAGAAGGCTATTGGGATTAATTTGTCTCTGGTAAATATTTCTGCTGCTATCCTGGGTGATCTTTTTTGTAACAGGATACTCTTGTTCCCGAACAGGTAAAGGGTCAGCTGGTTTTTGGTTAGATACCCGGCTCCATTTGGTTTCACCCAAAAAAAACGGCTGTTGTGCTGTAACCTGTAAAGGAATGATGATCAAAAAAAATAATCGTATCAATAATTTTTGCTGCATAAGAATGCTGTAAAATACTCTTTTCATTCATTTTGAAAAATCTTTTATGACATTATTTGGAAATAGGGGTTAAGCCAATTTGTGAGGGCTTCTAATGACAATTTCTGTGTCTTTTTGAATAAGCGTGTGATGTTTTGGCATCATTTTTCTTCTCCTGGGTTAATAATTAGAATGAGCGTTTCAAGGGTTTTACATCATCTTTTTACAAAATGTATAGGCTTTGACATGCATTTCAAATCAATTTTCGTGCAGTTTAAAACATTTCAATTACAATGTTATTCCCCAAACCATCTAATTACTACTTTAGATTAGATGTAGTTTAATTATTACACAATTGTCGTAAAATCCAATGCCAATGACGCCTTTTTCGGGTAGTCATTCTATCCTATAAACCAATTTCCGTAAGTTATTAAAACGATCAACCAGAAGGGTATGCCTTGTTGATTTATTGTTTGCATAACACCAAAACCTGTTTAACATGAAAATGACATGGCCTAATGCAGCAATCTTTTGTACTGGTTTTATGTCAACATTTCTCTTTATTGGGCAGGCGATTTTCTATTCAGGTTTTTTCTTTTGTCAGGTTTCTTCCACTACAAAGACCCATTTAATATTATTATAAATCTATCGTATGAAAAAGATCTTTACTCTTTTTACATTGTGCTTATTGTTTTCTGCTTTTTTTGGCCTGGAAACTAGTGCTCAAAAAGGACCAGGCGGTGTTGGAAACACAACGGGCTCCACTATCTTAAAGCTTTGGCTAAATGCCGGTGCGGGAACCAATACCACCACCAACGGAGGAAGTATATCCAGCTGGAATGACCGTTCGGGTAATGGCAATAATGCAGTGCAAGCTAGTGGAGGAAATCAACCTACCTATATTTCAAGTTCAATCAATGGACAACCTGCTATATCTTTTAATGGATCAAGTAGTTTTTTAACAGTCAGTGCTTTTCCATTGTTTGCTACCAATGCATCTGCACTTAGTCAATTTGTGGTTTTTAACCCCGCAGATATTAATAATCAACGATTCCTTATCTACCAGGCTCAAAACAATTGTAATAATAATTTCGAATTGGGTTATCATACCGGTTCGGGCTTTACCAACAACTGGGGTTTACACAATGGTTGTTCAAATGCCGCTGTAGCAGAAAATGCCGCTAATCTGGGTTATAATATCTTGTCTTTAAAAGTACTTTCCTCGGGAACTTCTCCTTCTAATGTAAAAATCAGTAAGAATGGTACGTCATTATCTGTAGTAAACAATGCAGGTGGATGGGCAAGTGCGGGAAATTATGGAACAGCAAACAATACACTCTTTATAGGCTCAAGAAGCGGAGGAGATGGATTTCATACTGGGCCTATCGCTGAAGTTATTTCCTATAGTCAAGCACTTAATTCTGCAGAAACCATACTGGTTGAGAATTACCTGAATGCTAAATATAATATAGCTATTAGTAATGATAAATATGCACAGCCTGCTGCCACCTCTTATATAACCAATGTTGCAGGAATTGGGAAAGAAGCTGATGGTACCAATACTAATGGACATAGCCTGGGGTTATTGGTAATCAATAATGGTTTTTTACAGGATAACGGCGACTATATTATGATCGGTAATAATAACACGGCAACCAGTAATACTTCTGCTGATGTTCCTTCCGGTTTAGGTACCCGTTGGTCGCGTGATTGGTTTTTAGATAAAACAGATGTAGGAACAGCCAATGGAAATGTAACCATGACTTTTGAATTCAGTACATCAGGTATTGGTGGAACACCTTCCGGAAATTACTCATTGATTTATCGTAGTACAAGTTCGGGTAATTATTCTGTTATCAGTTCTTCATCTTCTATTTCATCCGACCAAGTTTCATTTACAGTGAATACATCGGCTATTGCTGATGGCTATTATACGATTGCTGCGCCTTTCCCTGTTCCTGCCATTTCTTCATTTTCACCCCTTAGCGGAGTAGTAGGTTCAACAGTAACTATTTCTGGATCTAATTTCAATACAACTCCTGCTAATAACATTGTTTTCTTTGGTTCAACACGAGCCAATGTTACTACAGCAAGTACAACCAGTTTAACAGTAACCGTTCCTTCAGGCGCTACTTATGCACCGATCAGTGTTTTAAATACAGGCACTACCTTAGCAGCAAATAGCCCAGCTAATTTTATTCCGGTATATAGCCCTGCTAAAACCAATTTTACTACTGGTTCTTTTGCTACAGTGCATAATTTCGAAACAACGCAAGATGGTTACGCTGTTGCCATTGGAGACTTAGATGGCGATGGTAAGGCAGATATGGTAGTAGCCAAATCTAATACTGCTGTTTCTGTATTTCGCAATACATCAACCACAGGCACCATTAACGGAAGTAGTTTTGCGGCTCCGGTTGAATTTACAACAGGTAGTGCTGTTAAATCATTGGCAATTGGTGATTTGGATGGGGATGGCAAACTGGATTTGGCAATAGCTGTATCTTCCTCGAATACCGTTTCTGTGTTACGCAATACCTCTACAGTGGGAAGCATCAATGCAAGCAGTTTTGCCTCGAAAGTTGACTTTACAACAGGTACAAACCCTAAATCAGTAGCTATTGGTGATTTGGATGGAGATGGCAAACCTGATCTGGCTATAGGGAACTCGGGTACCATTTCTGTTTTACGCAATACTTCTACCTCGGGAAGCATAAGTTTAAGTAGTTTTGCATCAAAAGTTGACTTTATTTCAAGCGTTATTGCATTAGCAATCGCTGATCTGGATGGAGATGGCAAACCAGATTTGGTTGCATCGAGTAACTCTACGGTTTCTGTTTTACGCAATACCGCAGCTACAGGAAGCATTAGTGCAGGTAGTTTTGCAGCAAGAGTTGATTTTACAGGGGGTGTACAGGGTCCTACTTTGGCTATAGGTGATTTGGATGGAGATGGTAAACCTGATTTGATTACAGCGAATCCTAACTCAGGTATCATCTCTGTTTACCTCAATACCGCAGCCTCAGGAAGCATAAGTGCAAGTAGTTTTGCAACAACACAGAACTTTTCTTTACCAATTTCTGGCTGTACGTCAGTGGCTATAGGTGATTTGGATGGAGACGGCAAACCTGATGTGGCTGCTTCGAATAAAAACGCGACGATTATTTCTGTTTTACGCAATACATTTACTTCAGGTAGCATTAATGCAGGCAGTTTTGCTGCTCCTATAGATTTTGCAACAAATATTTTTACTAGTACATCAGCTGTTTTTGCATTAGCAATTGGAGATATTAACGGAGATGGACTGCCAGAAATGATTTTAGCAGGTTATCCACATGCAGTGGCTGTTTTACGTAATATCCCTACCCCGGTTATATCAACTATTGGAACATTATCCGCCTTCACTACCTGTGCAGGTACTGCTTCTGCATCACAATCATTTACTGTTTCAGGATCGGGTCTTACTGCTAATATTACTGTATCAGCTCCAACAGGATTTGAAATATCTTTAAGTAGTGGTGGTGTTTATAGTAGTTCCTTGAATCTAACACAATCTGGAGGAACAGTTGCCAGTACTTCCATTTTTGTAAGGCTTAGCAGTTCTGCAACTGGAACACCTTCTGGAAATATTACGGTTGCATCAACTGGTGCAACTACTCAAAATGTAGCAGTTAGTGGAACGGTAAATGCATTACCAACAGCAACCATAATAGCTGGAGGACCAACTAGCTTCTGTGCAGGTGGATCCGTTCAACTGGGCACCGGTTCGGCCATGAGTTTTGCGGGTACCGATGATAAAGTGCTGATTGCAGCTAATGCTGCCCTAGACTTTTCAACCGGAACGCTGGAAACTTGGATCAAACCCAATGCAAATTCAGATAATAGGGCATTCCTTGCCATGCGTAATACGGTAAGTTATTTACGTTGGAGCGCACACATCAATGAGGCAAATAATTCCATCGGTATCTGGAACGGCTCTAACTTTAATACGGTTACGGCTCCTTTTGATATTGTAGCTGGTACCTGGTATCATGTTGCACTTGTAATGTCTACTTCCAATACACAGGTTTACTTGAATGGAAGTTTTGTAGGAAATACAAACAATGGTATCAATACCGCCAACACTGGATTGCCATTTACGATCGGCTGTATGAATGATGCTGCATATACGAATGAGCGATTTGCTGGGCAGATGGATGAAGTAAGGATATGGAACACGGCAAGAACTGCTTCAGAAATTCAGAATAATTACACTGTCAATATATCACCTGCCAGTTCAGGTCTGTTAGCATATTATAAACTAAATGAAGGAACTGGCACTGCTACAGCAAATGCTACCGGGGCAGGTTTGAATGGTACTATAATCAATAGCCCATCATGGGTTTCTTCTTCGCTTCCTTCAGTGGGAACTTTTACTTATTTATGGTCTCCGGGTGGTGCTACCACATCTTCATTAAATGTAACAAGTTCAGGAAATTATACAGTAACGGTTACAGGTGCAAATACCTGTTCAGCAACTTCAGCTGCAACAACTATTACAGTAACACCACTGAATACAATCGCTGCTGGTGCAAGCAGATCAGTTTGTATCAATTCAGCTATTACCAATATTACATTAGCAACGACAGGTGCCACCGGTGCAACATTTGCAGGATTGCCTGCAGGCGTAACGGGATCATGGTCAGCTAATGTGGCAACGATCAGTGGAACACCTACTGCATCGGGTTCCTTTAACTATACAGTTACCACTACCGGTGGTTGTCCTCCTGCAACAGCAACAGGAACGATTACGGTAACACCACTGAATACAATCGCTGCAGGTGCAAACAGAACAGTTTGTATCAATTCTGCCATTAACAATATTACCATGGCAACTACAGGTGCCACTGGTGCAACCTTTGCAGGATTGCCTGCAGGTGTAACGGGATCATGGTCAGGAAATGTGGCAACGATCAGCGGAACACCAACTGTTTCGGGTTCTTTCAATTATACAGTTACAACTACTGGTGGTTGTCCTTCTGCAACAGCAATTGGAACGATTACGGTAAATTCAACGATAACGCCAACCTTTACTCAGGTAGCAGCAATTTGTTCAGGTGCAAGTTTATCAACATTGCCAACAACATCCACCAATGGTATTACAGGAACATGGGCGCCTGCATTAAATAATACAGCAACTACTACTTATACTTTTACGCCAAATGCGGGTCAGTGTGCAACAACGGCCACGATGACGATAACAGTGAATCCATTACCTGTTGTTTCTATTTCAGGGACTCAATGTATTAACAGCACGCTTACAGCAGCGGTAACGCCAGCTAATTCTAGTCTTGTTTGGAAATTGAATGGCAGTCAGGTTGCTACGGCAAGCTATACCTATGCTGCCAATGGTACAACTGTAGCCGGTGGGAATGGTGCTGGCTCTGGATTGAACCAGCTGAATAGGCCACAAGAAGTAGTGGTAGATAACTCCGGAAATATATATATACTTGAGTATAGTAATAACAGGGTAGTTAAATGGGTTCCTAACGCCACTTCTGGAGTAGTAGTAGCCGGCGGAAATGGAGGTGGTTCTGCATTGAACCAGTTCTCAGGGCCACATGGTCTTTTGCTGGATGCTTCAGGCAGAATTTATGTTACTGACGAAGGTAATAACCGAGTAATTATGTTCCCTGCCAATTCAACTTCAAGTACTCTTGGTACGATAGTGGCAGGTGGAAATGGAGCAGGAAGCGGTGCAACTCAATTTAATGTTCCATACAATGCAGTTTTAGATGCTGCAGGAAATTTATATGTAACCGATTATAATAATCATCGAGTTCGAAAATTCCCTGCCGGTTCTACCAGTTCAACACCGGGAGTAACTGTTGCAGGCGGTAACGGTGCAGGTTCAGGTGCTAATCAACTTTGGGAGCCGCGCGGCCTTACTATCGATGCCGCAGGTAATTTATATATAGCTGACTGGCAAAACCACCGTATCCAGAAATGGGCACCAGGTGCTACTTCGGGAACTACTGTAGCAGGCGGAAATGGTCAAGGTTCTGCTCTTAACCAGTTCAATGCACCTTATGCTGTTGCTTTAGATGCTTCAGGTAATTTATATGTGACAGACAACAATAACAGCCGTATTCAGAAATTCCCTGCCGGTTCTACAAGTTCTACCCTAGGTGTAACGGTAGCTGGAGGAAATGGTGCAGGTTCTGCGGCTAATCAAATAGGACAACCATGGTATGCAACTGTTGATGCGAGTGGCAATATATATGTGTCAGATCACAATAATGCCCGTATTCAAAAATTTGCAGCCACGGTAAATAATGCTTATACCATTGCTTCTGCA
>CALRUV010000161.1:0-8376 GCA_943371455.1 Chitinophaga pinensis
ACATCATCATCAATAAAAGCCAGGACGGTAATATTAGAAGTAGAATCATGTTCTAAAACGCGTTTGGTTGCAAATCCTGCCTGGCCGGCACCATAAATAACCACATTTTTTCGATCCATCTTATAACTACGTAAATAAGCAAAAACATATTTTACCAAAACGCGGTAAGAAATAAGGAATAAGAAACTAAAAAGGGCATTAATAATTAAGGTTACCGTTGAGAAAGCAATGGCACCACCTGAGTTTGAAGCAATGAGGCTTAAACAAAATAAAATAGCCGTGGTAATTAGTATTGCATAACAAATTCTCAATGCATCCTGAAGACCGGTATATCTTATGATACCTGCATAGGTTCTGAAATTGATGAATACAATAGAATTAATGATCACCAAAATCAATACATTACCCGTCAGAATCTGGAAATTGACTGCGTCGAAGGACAGATTATATCGGATCAAATGAGAAAAGATCAACGAAAAAGAACATATGATCAAATCAATTATAAATATGATCCACCTGGGTACAATTTCAATTTTTCGAAGCATAGAAAATGTTGATGGTCAGCTGTCTGCAAATTTCAGAAGCTATGTAAAGGTAAACTTTAAGAGATAATGTAATGAAAAAAAGATAATGGTCTTAACTAGCTGTTAATCATATAGTTATACAGGTATAAGGTTGTATTTTACCAATAATCTTTCCTTGCCTTCCATTACCCATCTGGCAATTAAATAAATTACTGTGATAGCAAAAAAGCAAATAAGGCTAATGAAACTTGGTTGTGTGATTAATATGATATTCATCACTAATTGAATTATCCCGTATAGCAAAGAAATTGTTACATGAGCTATTTTTTTCTCATTAGCCAAAAACTGGTAAAAATGTGATCTATGTGCTTGCAAAATATTCTCTTTCCGGATAATTCTTAGAATTATGGTTACCAAAGTATCTATACCAAAAACAGCCAATAATAGAATCCATAAATAATTACTAGATACCAACATTAATTTAAGAAGCAGAAAAGTTAAAATAAAAGCTACAGAAATACTACCAACATCCCCTGAAAAACATTTGGTCACTTTACGAACATTCAAAAAGGAAAATACCGCTAAAGAAGCTAATAAGCTTAGAAAAATAGGTGTTTCATTAATGTGGTATAAATTTTCACTAATGTAAAAAAGAGTACCCACACTAATTATAGAATATATGGCTGTAATACCATTAATGCCATCCATAAAATTATAAGCATTAATCACCCCTACCATTAATACAAAAGCTGAGACTAAATAAATAATGTTTATCTCAAATAAACCCAGCTGCCATAATACCAAACTTACAGATGAAAAATGAAAAAGCATTCTCCATTTTACCAGAACAGATCTAATATCGTCTTGAAAACTAATAATGCTAATGAGAAATAATCCTATTAACATAGGAATATTTTGTTTAGGATTGATACCAAAACAATAAGGTAAGAAATAGGCAATGGGGAAAATAATACCGGCACCTCGTATTGGCAAGGTTGTATGTGAACTTCGATCGTTGAATCTATCAAAAATTCCCTTTTTTTCGGCTATCCATAGATAGATCCACTCTAAAATAATAAAGATCCCAACATAAAAAATAAAAATACTAAGCATACATAAATGATCTGATGGTATTAACTAATCCCTCTTTTGAACTTACCGGAAGCGGTTTTCCAAGAGTATTCTTTAATTTTTTATTTGAAACAATATAATTTGCGGTTAAATTATGCAAAACAAAAAATACTAATAAAATATATTGATTGGGATTACCAAGAATATTTGTATCACCAATTAGTGGATTCCTTTTCATACTTCGAAATTTAAAAATATGGAAAAAGGAATTAAAATCACCAATTGTTTCTTTTTAAAAGAAAATCGGGGGATGGGCAGATTTCTATTATTAAGATTAAAGAGACCTATAAAAATATTGGAAGCCATTTATAAGAATTAATAAGATGAATCTACTTAGTATTAAAAAAAACAGGTACAATAAGTTAATCATAAGAACTCACATTCGTGAATCCAAATTAATCCCAGTTTCAATATGTTTAAATTCAGGTATGCATTTATTTAACCAATATACAATATCAGCTTTTGTCATGTTAGCTTTGGCAAGTACCATTTTTAATTCATCTATTAAGTAGTTGAATTCTCCGTATCCATAGGTAGAAGTTTTTGATATAACTCCCAATGCATTATATCTGGTCAAATCAATAATTTCGTGATTAGTATAAAACTCTTCATACAGTTTTTCCCCCGAAGTACCCGTCTTAAAAAGAAAAACGGGATATTTTTTTTCTGCAATTAAAAAAACACTTTCAAGTGCTTCCTGTTCAGAATTACAGATAAATGGCTCATATCCGAATTCATCTAACAGAAGTGGAAAAATATCTGAAAAATTTACCAGATCATTAATCATATCAAGATTGGGGAAAAAAATTTCTCCAGTCTTACCCAAAATGCAAGCTATTAAACATATCTCCCCCGATTCCTGTGGAGAAACAAAAAAACGAGTTACATCTATTGGGCAAGACAAAGGTTGTTGTTTCTCGATTCGTTTTAAAAACCCTTCTAGAAGACTGCCATTAGAAAAAGCGACATTCGCAAACCGAGCGGTAGAAATTTTAAACCTACCAGAATAAGACAATATCAATTCTTCCATCATTTTCTTACTTGCTCCCATAATATTTACAGGGTTAGCGGCTTTATCAGTTGATACGCAGAAAAAATGCTCTGGTGGATATTGATCCAATAAATCTAGCAGCCCTTTTGCTTTGATTAAATTATTTTCGAGCAATGCCTCAATAGAATATATATCTTTTTCGCTACGTACATGCTTGTGTGCAGCAAAATTTGCTACAATATGAAAAGGACCATGTGCTTTAAATATTTTAATAAACACTGGGTTATCAAATGATAAAGGATATGTATAAAACTCAGAAGGAATAAACTGCCCATTTGTGCTTCTAAGGTCCCGCACCAATTCCGTAAGTCCATTTTCATTAATATCAACCACCACCATTTTTGCAGGTTTGAACTTTAAAGCAGCTTTGATAAATGAAGACCCGATAGTTCCTGCACCACCAATTACAATAATATTTTTGTCTTTAATCTGTGAAGACAACTCAAAATGATTATTCTGCAGATCTTTTGAGAATAAACTGTTTTCGCGTTTTAGGAAATTTAATATAAAACTATTTGTATCCATTCTTAGCAGATATATAATTACTTTTTTTAAATGATTGTATGGTTAAAGTTATACCGGCTCTTATTTCTAACGGCAGTGGTTTCTTTAAAACTTCAAGCAGTTTCTTGTTACTAACAATATAATTACTTGTAAGTTTTTTTAACCGATTCGTATTTAATGGCAGGTGTAAAATGGTGCCTATTTTAGCTAAAAAAACAATAAGCCCTCTTGGTATATTAAAGCGTAAAGGTTTAATTTCTAATGCTTCAGCAATAGTTTCTATAAGTGCATTAGTTGATAAAGTATCATTGTCTGACAAATTGTAAATTCCTGATGGAATATCAATTCTTTCAGTTAATTCTTTTATTATAAAACAGAGGTTTTCGATACTTAAAAAAGAACGCTTGTTCTCAAACGCACCCAATGGCCATGGTAGACCTTTAGAAACTACTTTATATAAAAGGTTCAAGTTACCTTTATTGCCAAGCCCATGTATCATGCATGGTCGAAGAATGAAAAAGGATTTATCTGATGGCAATGGCAAACTTCTAATAAAATTCTCGGCCATTAGTTTCGATTTGCCATAATGAGTAAATGGTGCCGGTTGAATATTCTCTGTCAATGCTGTATCTGCATCATCCGCTGCTGCTTTAACAGAACTCATGAAAATAAATTTACGGGCATTAGATGCAAGAAACAAAGTATATAACTCACATGTCAGGTCGAAATTGATTCGGTAATATTCTTCAGAATTGGAAATGTCATTAAGGTCATGCGCCTTGCCGGCAAGATGTATTATTATATCTGCATCAGACAAATCTTCTAAACCAAAAGATTCACGGAGAGAAAGTTTTTTAATGGTGTGACCACGTTCAGAAAAGAAAACACAGAGATTTTGACCAACAAATCCTGATGCACCTGTTAAGAGAATTTTCATAAAATTAAGCAGTGAGTGAATCACATAGATCAGTATACTTTTTTACAACTGCTCTTTTGGAATAATGTTCTAGAATGACCTGATACCCTTTTTCTCCAATCTCTTTAGCAACATATTTATTGTCTGATAAAGATTTGAGTACCGTTTCAATTTCGTTGCATTTTTTTTCAAACATAGGTTCAGTAACCAAGAATGCACATTGTTTGTCTTTAAGGAAATGATACAAAGGCGTGGTTTTGCTTGAAATAATGACCAACGGTTTTTTACAAGCCATAATAGTATATACTTTCGACGGGAATCCCTGGCCCTCCATCTGCGGATTCATAAAGATAAAATGTATATCTGCGAAACCAATAATACCCGCCATTGAATCCCTTGGTTGATATGGTAGCAAATGAATATTTTCAAGTGACTGTTTGACTATTTCATTTTTAAGATCTGTTTTCAATACGCCTTCACCAATTACCCAAAATTCTATAGGTAAGCCTAAAAGGTTACGGGCAATCTGTAACAATGGGTCCCAATCCTGTGCATGCCCTATATTACCTGCATACATTACTTTCAAGACATCCTTATTGGGGAATAAATTTTTATTGAGTAACGAGGAATCAGTTGCATCAATCGGTTTATAAATATCGGTATCAACAAAATTAGGAACAATCAACAACTTAGAAGGGTCATTAAAACGATCTATAATCGTTTGATAAAAAACATTATCGATGGTTGTAACCCTGTCTGATTGGTTATAAACAAAATGCTCAAGTTTACGAAGTAATTTAATAATGAACCCTGATTTTAAGCTTCCCTGATTGATTAAGAAATCGGGGTAAATTTCTTGAACATTATATACAGCTTTTGCATTTTTTAATTTTGCCAGTATGATAGAGACCAATCCTAAGCTTAATGGAGGCGATGGACTTAGGATCAGTGAAATATTTGATTGGAACAGACCTAAAACAAGTGAGATAAGATGCCAATAAACAAAGCCAGCCATACGGAAAGTGGCGCGTTTGAATTTTTTTTGTGGCACATGATATACTTCAATACCCCTAAAGTTACTTTTATAATATAAGCCACCCCAAAATCGGCTCATGGGTTGCTTTTCTATTTCACTTTGAACGATATTGTAATGTGGTGTTGTTGTTAATACCACAACATCATAACCATTTTCTTTGAAACCCAGTGCTATATCATTATAAAGATATGCTGTAGATACCCCATCCGGGCTAAAAACTATAGTATGAATTAAGACCTTTTTTTTCTTCACTTAGTATTAGATTCAGACCAAACAATTCTTTTCACATATTCTGAATAGGACAAAATGATTCGTACAACTTTTGATGAGACATTTGGCATCCTATAATCTCGAACATGCTCAAATGAGTTGTTAGCATATTTATTTTCACTTTCCAATTGTTGCAAACCACGCAAAATTGTAGTTGACTTTAGTCCAACCATCATCACAGCAGCTTCTTCCATTGCTTCAGGCCGCTCATGTGTTTCACGTAAATTCAACGCATTAAAATTCAAAATTGAGGATTCTTCAGATATTGTACCACTATCTGATAATACTGCGAAAGATTTTAGCTGGAGGTGATTATAATCATTAAATCCCAATGGTTTTAAAAACTGAATTTCATTACGAACAGGGATTTTTTTAAATTCAATTATTTTACGTGTTCGTGGATGAGTACTTACAATGATAGGATAACCATACTTTTCTGCAATCAGATTTAGGCTTTCAATCAAATTCCTGAAATTGAAATCATTGTTTACATTTTCCTCCCGATGAAAGGAAACTACAAAATACTTTCGTTCTGTAAGTTTTAATCGCAATAATATGTCTGACTTTTGAATTGCCGGAAGAAAGTGATTTAATACCTCAAACATTGGTGATCCGGTTTTTATAATTCTATCTGCAGATAAGCCCTCCCTCAATAAATATTCCCTTGCAATATCACTATAAGTTAAATTAATATCAGAGATATGATCTACAATTTTCCGATTGGTTTCCTCTGGTACTCTTTGATCAAAGCATCTATTTCCGGCTTCCATATGAAAAATAGGGATATGCCTTTTCTTTGCCGGTATTGCACAAAGGCAGCTGTTTGTATCACCAAGTATAAGGAAAGCATCGGGTTGTTCTTGTTCTAATAACGAATCTATTTTAATTAAAATTTGTCCAATAGTTTCAATGGCTGAAGACCCTGCGGCTTCAAGAAAATAATCTGGTTTCCGGAGCCCCAAATCATCAAAAAATATTTGAGTTAGTTCATAATCATAATTTTGCCCGGTATGAACAAGTATATGATCAATTGCCTGAGATTCATCAAGTTTTGCAATTACACGGGATAATCTGATTATTTCAGGCCGGGTACCAACCACTGTCATTACTTTTAACTTAGAAAACATAATCGATTATTTAAAAGTCTTTTTTGAATTGATAAAAATGTTGTTTACAACTCTTCAAAAAATGTATCGGGATCATCACTATTATAAAATTCATTGATCCAGAAAATTGTATACAATTCATCATTCCCGGTATTTTTTATATTATGTGTATACCAAACTGGCATGTCTACATAGGCTGGTTCTGAACCAGATAGATAAAAATCAAGTACTTCATTTGTTCCAATCTTCCTTAATTGTATCAAAGCACTTCCCTTTATTACAGCAAAGCGTTCTATTTTACGAGTATGGAAATGATTCCCCCTTGTAATTCCGGAAAAGGTGGTAGAAAATGAGGTTTGCCCTTGACTAAAAGTTTTAACGAGCTCTGAAAACAAGCCTCTTTCATCTGCATGACACTTAAACTTGGCAGGATAGATGCCCTTGTGATTCATAAATGATCTGAATGTATTAAACAGATTCACTTCAAATGTTGTTGGCAAATGTGGAAAATGGGAGTTTGCCAGATACACATCCTTATATACCATCAGTTTGCTTAAAATATCAGTAACATAAATGGTTGTGGTATTTGCTACAACTATTTCATCTCCGGTTTTCCCAGAACGAATTAAATCAAGAAAAATATTTACAAGTTCACTTATATAAATTAAATTAAGCGAACGATCGGTATCAACAGTTGGTACTTGCCCGTTATTTATCTGATAACAGAAAGTTGCCACGACAGAATTATAAAATGGAATACCAAAAGGCCCAAATACATTAGGAATCAATAAAGCGGTAAATTTAAAGCCAAGTTCTTTAGATTCGTTTATGAAGCGAATTCGAGAATCACGTTTAGACAAACCATAAGTATTTTCATTTAATTCCTGAATAGAAGATGAAAAAAATATATGTGCTGAACTCTTTGTACGTTTTACAGACGCTATCAATATATCTGTTAATGTTAGGTTGGTTTGGTAAACTATTTGTTGATCTTCATGTCGGTTCATTCCGGCCAAATGTAGAATAACATCACTTTCTGCAACAAAGCGATCCATCAATGCTACTTCCTGAAAATATCTTTTCTCAAATTCAATTAATTGGAATTCCTCCGGGTATAATTTGATGGTATTATAGAGATGCCAACCCATAAAACCAGATTGACCAGTAATACCTATTTTAATTTTAATTTTTGATGTGTTCATTAAAAAAATGTTTAATCTGGATATTGAATGCAATCAAGTTCTTTAAGTATCTCTTTACGTATTATCGGCAATTTCATTAGCAGGTTTTTCATCTCTTCAACATTCAGTCTTTTAGTATTATGCGAATGATACTCTTCAAATTCAGTAACCGCAGGCGATCCTTCTGTAAAATACTGTGCGTAATTAAGCCCTCTGTTATCCGCAGGTATGCGAAAATAATTATCTAAATCCTCCGCTTTCACCATGTCTTCGCGGTTAATAAGTGTTTCATATAACTTTTCACCATGTCGAGTACCAATAATATTTACAGGATTCTTGGCATCATATAACTCGAGCAATGCCAGAGTAAGTGTTTCAATGGAAGCTGCAGGAGATTTCTGAACAAAAAGGTCTCCTTGTTTTGCATGTTCAAATGCGAATATAACTAGATCTACGGCATCTTCCAGTGTCATCATAAATCTAGTCATATTAGGATCCGTTATAGTTAAAGGTTGTCCGGATTTGATCTGTTCAATAAATAATGGTATTACCGAGCCACGTGAGGCCATCACATTTCCATACCTTGTTCCACAGAATATTGTTTTTTCTTCATTAATGTTTCTTGATTTTGCAATCATAACTTTTTCCATCAAAGCT
>CALRUV010000162.1:0-8325 GCA_943371455.1 Chitinophaga pinensis
GCTTGGTCAGGTGAGTGCCATCAATTGTACATCTGAACAGAACAATGATAGGACTTACAGCATTTATGCTGAAAATACGGCACATGCTGATTATACGGTTAAATTGACTTTTAATAATCTCTTAGGTTATAAATCAAATAACATCAATAATGATGTGGCAATTGTTACTGCATCAAGGGGTAAAAAGGAGATCATAAAATTAACGCCCGAAAATAATGCAACCACCTATTCCTTCAATTACCGATACCAGTCTTTCCCGGGTATAGCTTTGAGAAAAGCACCAGCTGAAAATAGTGTAAAATACCTGCTGCCGGGAACGCCAGACAATGTGATAAGGATTTCTAAAGTTTCTAATATAAAAGAAACACTTAACCAAAAACTAGCCAATGAATATTATGCCACAGGCTTCCAATATGCCATGGGCGATACCATTTGTGCAGCCAGGGCTGGACTGGTATATGAATGCAATGACGCTGTAAAAGAAGCAGAAAAAGGCAATGAGGTTTTCAGGAGTGGCAGGAACAGCATTCTTGTTCAGCATAGGGATGGAACATTGGCGCGCTACTCCATCAGGAATCCGATTCAATTGCTGGTAACACCAGGTGATAATGTAGTTCCCGGTCAGCCCCTTGCCGTTTTTAATAAAGAAAGTATGCAGTATTCCGTATTATTCAGTGTGGATTACCTGGATGAAAAAACCTTGATTGCCGGCAAAGTCAATGGTAGTGAGCAGAATACAGAATATTATAAAACCATTCCTACTACCTTCTGTGTGAGTGATGACGGGAAAGCTATTGAGTTAGCAACCCCCAATCAAACATTTAAAATAGTTCATCCGACAACAGTAATTGGTTCTGAATTATCCAAGAAAGAAAAGAAAAAGCTGGGTATCCAATAATCAATAATAAAAGCTATGAAAGATCCCGATATTGAACAATTGCTCAAAGATGGCAAGGGTTATACCCTCAATTTTGCCCATGTAATGGAATTTTTGATGGCAAGAACGATTGCAAATTCATTTTTATCTTCCGAACTTCTGAGAAGGCAAATTGAATTGGAACAACTTATCAAAAACGGCCAAATTGACCATGAATTGGCTGTAAAAGAATGTAACGAAATATGTGTTCGTTTGGCCGAACAGGCCAATACAGAAAAGAATAATATTATCAGTGAACTCTTTTTTATGAATAAAGCAGACTGAGCAATTACAGAAAACCCTATTCAATTTATACATTACCCACTTATCAATTAATCATGATAGATATCATCCTTTGCTAATTTCTTACGGAATACCTTTGGGCTTATGCTGCCTGCAAACAATTTCAACATATCAGGCTTACAAGATGATGAGGTAACCGCATCCAGAAATAAATTCGGCAGCAACACTCTATACTTCAAAAAACAAAATAGTTTTGTAGCGGCTTTAAAAAGTTTGGCCAAAGAGCCCATGGTAGTGCTCTTACTGGTTGCGTCTACCGTATATTTTATCAGTGGCAAAACAGGTGATGGCATCTTTCTGGCTTCTGCCATTGTTTTGGTTGCCGCAATTTCTCTTTACCAGGACTCCAGAAGTCGCCTGGCTTTAGACAAGCTCAAACAGTTTACACAACCCAATTGCAAGGTTTTCAGGAATGGAGAAATGCGAGAAATTCTCAGTGAAGAACTGGTAGTAGGTGATAGTCTGGTGGTAGAAGAAGGAACTGCTATTGCCGCTGATGGCACCATCATTCAATCGAATGATTTTTCTGTAAACGAGTCGATCTTAACTGGTGAATCCTTATCTGTTTACAAGGATCTTACTAAGGAAGATCATTTTATCTATTGTGGCAGTTCCGTAACCAGTGGTTTGGCCATTGCAACCATTACTGCCATTGGTAACCAAACAAGGTTGGGAAAAATTGGACAAAGCTTAGAAAGTATCACCGAAGAAAAAACGCCTCTCGAAAAACAGATCAGCAATTTTGTAAAGAAAATGGTTATTGCAGGTGCGCTTGTATTCGTGCTTGTCTGGATCATTAATTATACGCATTCAAAAGACGTACTGGATAGTTTGCTTAAAGCCCTCACACTGGCCATGAGTATACTTCCGGAAGAAATACCGGTTGCCTTTACCACTTTTATGGCATTAGGTGCCTGGCGATTGATGAAGATGGGTATTGTGGTTAAACAAATGAAAACCGTTGAAACACTGGGCAGTGCCACGGTTATCTGTACCGATAAAACCGGTACCCTTACAGAAAATAAAATGAGTATCGCCAAATTATTTGTGGTAGACTCAGGTAAAATAACCGACCCTTCAGATGCATTGAATGAAGCAGAAACTGCTTTACTCCAATTGGCCATGTGGGCAAGTGAACCCATTCCTTTTGATCCGATGGAAATAGCTCTTCATGAAGCTTATGCAAAACTTTCCATACCGGATGAAAGGCCGAACTATCAAATCGTTCATGAATATCCATTAAGTGGTAAGCCTCCTATGATGACCCATGTGTTTGAAAATAGTGCTCACCAAAGAATTATAGCAGCCAAAGGAGCGCCTGAAGCAATTATACAGGTATCTGCTATTTCGGAAAAAATAAAACAACAAATAGAAGAAACTATTCAAACCCTGGCCAAAGAAGGTTATAGAATTCTCGCTATAGCTGAAGCCGAATTTTCAGGAAACGATTTTCCAGCAGAACAACAACAGCTTAGCTTTCATTGTAAGGGTTTGGTTGCATTCTACGATCCGCCCAAAAAGAATATAGGAGGAGTACTGAATAATTTCTATAAAGCGGGCATTACTGTAAAAATAGTTACGGGGGATAATGCAGCCACAACTTTATCCATAGCAAAACAAATTGGACTGGCAAACACAAGTGCAGCCATTACGGGTGATGAACTGATGCAATTATCAGAAGAAGAATTGAAATCAAAAGTAGCTACAACACAAATTTTCACAAGGATGTTTCCGGAAGCAAAACTAAAGATCATCAATGCTTTAAAAGCCAACCGGGAAATAGTGGCCATGACGGGTGATGGTGTAAATGACGGTCCGGCATTAAAAGCTGCCCATATAGGCATAGCTATGGGCAAAAAAGGCACGGAAATAGCCAAACAAGCAGCCTCATTAATCTTAGTGAAGGATGACCTTTCAAAAATGGTGGATGCCGTGGCCATGGGCAGAAGAATATATACTAATCTCAAAAAAGCCATTCAATATATTATATCTATTCATATACCCATTGTACTTACCGTTTGTTTACCCCTGGCTTTTGGATGGATATATCCGAATATTTTTTCGCCCGTACATATCATATTTTTAGAATTGATCATGGGCCCAACCTGTTCTATTATTTATGAGAATGAGCCTATGGAAAAGAATACCATGCTGCAAAAACCAAGGCCATTTACCAATACTTTCTTTAATGGCAAGGAATTAACTACCAGCATCCTGCAAGGTCTTGCTATCACTGTAGGTTCTTTATTGGTTTATCAGTGGGGAGTAAGTGAGCAACTTCCTGAAGCCAGTATCAGAACAATGGTATTCCTAGTTTTAATAGCCGCAAATATTGTGCTAACACTGGTTAACAGGTCGTTCTACTATTCTATATTCACTACCCTTGGTTATAAAAACAACCTGGTAATGATTATTATCGGCATTACCATTGCCATTTGTGGTTTATTAATTTACGTAAAGCCTTTGGCCGGATTCTTTCAATTTGAAGCAGTTTCTATTCAGTTATTGCTGATCAGTATGGTTACGGGATTATTATCAGTGATCTGGTTTGAGCTGGTAAAATGGATCAAAAGAAACTAGTTATTTCCAGATCTTGTAATTGAACTTCCATTTCTTCTCAATCAACATGGTTCGCCAATCGATGAAAAGAAGTGCGGCAATTAATACGATGCCCATTAGTAAACCCAAAATAGTTTTCCATGAAAACAAGCCATCCATTAATTCAGCCGTATTCTCTACTGCATACTTCCCCATAAAAACAGCCAATGCATCACTGATAAATTTTCCAACAATAAATGCCGGAATAATTAATCGGGGTTTCATCTTTGCCATACCACCCGCAATAAATAAAGGTGTGGTAGGCAATGGCATGAGAGAATAAGAGAG
The DNA here is from genome assembly GCA_943371455.1 of Chitinophaga pinensis. Taxonomy (GTDB): domain Bacteria; phylum Bacteroidota; class Bacteroidia; order Chitinophagales; family Chitinophagaceae; genus Sediminibacterium; species Sediminibacterium pinensis_J. Next base: position 4,106 of record CALRUV010000162.1, read on the forward strand.
TATAAACAATTGCGTTTTCCAACCCTTGGCTTTCATTTTTTCTCCCAGAAATTGTACGTCCCTATTTTTAGCAGGCTTGAATATTTTGCCGGCTATTTTGGGTATATATAAAGTGAGTATAAACCTTCCCAGAACGGAACCGGCAACACCAACAACAATCACCGTCCATACATCCAGTTTAAAATAGATCTGCAGAAAAACCATTGTTACAAATGCAGGAGGCAAAGGAAAAGGAACGATATCAACAAATACAGCTACAAAGAATACGATGATATACTTAGTCCACATAGCCTACAGTTTAAAAACCGTGATATTGCATTAACGCCTGCTGGCAATCAGCAGATTCAGATCGGTGTATTTGAGGTTAAAACGCTGACTGATATAAAAATCTGTGAGAGCACCTTTAAACATATAAATACCTTCCCGAAGATTAAATTTATGCCACACCATTTCTTCAATACCCCCTTCGTCACTTATTTCTAATATCAAAGGCATGAGTACATTGCTGATTGCCTGACTGGCTGTTCTAGCAAAACCACTGGGTATATTGGGTACACAATAATGTATCACATCATGTTTGAGGAATGTGGGTTCTTCATAACTGGTGAGTTCACTGGTTTCAAAGCAGCCACCTCTATCTATAGCCACATCAATGATGATGCTTCCTGGCCTCATGGCAGCCACCATCTCTTCTGTAACTACAACTGGTGCCCTTCCAAACTCATTGCTTAATGCACCCACAGCTACTTCACAGGTTTTTAATTGTTTGGAAAGAATACGTGGCTCTAGAACACTGGTCCAGATCCGCTGACCCAAATTATTCTGCAATTGTTTTAATCTGTAAACATTGTTATCAAACACTTTCACGGAAGCGCCCAGTGCCAGTGCATTTCTGGTGGCAAATTCACCTACAATACCTGCACCAATGATCACTACTTTGGTGGGTGGTATACCGCTAATGCCACCTAATAAAACACCCTTACCCTGGTTAAAACTGGAGAGGTATTGGCCTGCTATTAACATCACAGCGCTACCGGCAATCTCACTCATACTTCTAACAATGGGATAAGTGCCACTATCATCTTTAAAATTTTCAAAGCTCAGTGCCGTAATTCTTTTTTCCATCATTTTCTCGATATAATCTTTCTTTAAAGCCGAAAGATGTATGGGCGAAATAATGGTTTGGTTGTGCTGTAGTAATGGCATATCCTCTTCAACAGGGGGTGCACTTTTTACCAGGATGGGACAATTAAAAATTTCGTTTCTATCATAAACAATCCTGGCTCCAGCTTCTGCATAATCCTTATCAGAAAAATGACTGCCTTCGCCTGCCTTATGTTCTACGGCAACCTGGTTACCATTGGCTACCAAAACGCCTACTGCATCTGGTGTTAAAGCAATCCTGTTTTCCTGAAAAGCAATTTCTTTGGGAATTCCGATATGCAATTTGGCACCCAGTGGTTTAACATCAAGGGTTTCTTCCAGCGTTTCGTATGTAAAGGAAGGACTGATAGAGGGTTTGGTTGCCATTGTAAGGAAAAATTAATAGAAGTAAGGAAAGGAATAAAATTAATTCATTTACAGGAGAAAAAAGAAGCACCCTTAATACAATCAAATTTTGGCTTGCTTGAAACGAGTAAGAAATAGCGCTTAAAGGGTGTAGATCCTCCTTGTTTGTTCGTCTAAAACCTCCAAGTGAATTTTCAGCACATCATCAGCCAATAAACCCTCTGCTTTTTCAGGCCATTCTATCAAACATCGGTTGCCACTATTGATACAGTCTTCTACACCCGCATTGATAGCTTCTTCCTCATTTTTTAAACGGTACCAATCCATATGATAAATGGTGCCCGCAGTTTCGGTTGTATATTCATTGATAATCGCAAAAGTTGGGCTGCTAATAGCAGTTTTAACACCTAATTCTGTGCAAAGTGCATGGATAAAAGTTGTTTTTCCGGCTCCCATTGCTGCATAAAAAGCCCAAACCTTCCTTTTAGCACCTTCTTTCCATAATAAATTGGCAACCTGTTTGATCTGCTCAATCTTAAAAATTGCATCCATGCAGCAAAGATAATGACCTTGAAATAGCAGATTTGAAACAATGCTGTATTTATAATTCGTATTTCGAAAAGCTTTTTTTGGCATCTGAACTAACTTTACCAGATGGAAGAATCACCCGTTTTGGAAAAAGTGAACTGGAAAGTAGAAGGCATGAGTTGTACCAATTGCGCCCTTACAGTAAATAAATTCCTTGTTGGCAAAGGAATGCAGGAGGTAAAAGTAAATTTCATGGGTGGTGATGTGAGTTTTGATAAGGTAGCAGCTATATCCAATCAGGAAATTGCCAATGGTATTGAAAGTTTGGGATACCATGTAATAACCGGCGATAAAACTGATACCCTTACAAGAAAAAGAGGGTTTACCAGCAATTTACAGCGCTTTCAATTCTGCATCCTGTTTACTGCACCTTTAATGCTTCACATGATACCCGGTGTGCATATACACTGGCTCATGAATCCCTATGTGCAGTTAAGCCTTACCATTCCTGTTTTTATAGTGGGAATGGACTTTTTTGGAAGAAGTGCCCTAAAAAGTATTTTCAAAGGCATACCCAATATGAATGTTTTGATAGCTATTGGCGCTGTTGCTGCATTTGGCTATAGCTTGTATGGCACTTTAATTGGCCAGGCCCAGGATTATTTATTTTATGAATCTGCCGCTACCATCATTACCCTGGTTTTTTTAGGAAACTGGATGGAAGAAAGATCCGTTGCCACCACACAGACTGCTTTAAAAAAATTAGCCAAAACCCAGAAAGTAATGGCTAATATGATAGCTTATGATGACCAGCACCAGGAACATGTTTTTCCGGTTGAAAGCCATAGTTTAAAAGTAGGTGATCTCTTATTGATCAAAAACGGAGAACAGGTGCCCATCGATTGTAAAATACTATGGGGTGAAGTAAGCGTTAATGAAGCCATCATTACAGGGGAAAGTATTCCGGTTGATAAAAAAATGAATGACAAGCTTATTGGTGGTAGTGTGTTGGAATCAGGTACTGCCAAAACAATGGTAACAGCTGTTGGTGAGGATACCGTACTTTCTAATATCATGAAAATGGTGAAGGATGCACAAACAGAGAAGCCGCCCATCCAACAACTGGCAGATAAGATCAGTGCCATATTTGTGCCCGCTGTTATTAGTATTGCCTTAGTTACTTTTCTATTGAATTTGTATATTGGTCATCATCCGGTTAGTACCAGTTTGTTAAGGGCTATTGCGGTATTGGTCATCTCCTGCCCCTGTGCAATGGGCCTTGCAACACCTGCTGCCATTGCGGTTGGACTGGGAAGAGCTGCCAGGAATGGCGTGCTTTTTAAAAATGCCAAGAGCTTAGAATTATTCAATAATATCAAACAAGTGGTATTTGATAAAACAGGAACCCTAACCACTGGTGAGTTTAGAATGGAAGGTTTTGAGTTAAGTAATAAAAGCTCTGTAACTGAAAAAGAAAATATTGATTTGCAGGAATCATTCAAAAGAATCGTTTTTTCTATTGAAAAATATTCCAGTCACCCCATCGCCAAAGCCATTGCCAAAGAATGGAAAATAAAAGATGCCATTAGATGGGCCAAAGTGGAAGAACTGAAAGGTTTAGGTATGAAAGCCATTGACAAGGAAGGCAATGAATATTTTGCAGGCTCATTTTCAGGCGCAGCTATACATACTAGTGATAATACGCACAATATTTATGTACTAAAAAATAATGAATTACTCGGATGGATTGATGTGATGGATGACATCAGACCTGAAGCCAAAGAAGTAGTAAGGCTTCTGCAAATGAAAGGCATTAAAACAATATTATTAAGTGGCGACAGAAAAGAGAAATGCGATAAAGTAGCTGCACAATTAGGGATAGATGAAGTGTCAGCAGAACAAAGTCCGGAACAAAAACTGGCCAAAATTGCAGCCTATAGTGCCATAGCACCTACTGCTATGATAGGCGATGGTATTAATGATGCCCCTGCCCTGGCAAAAGCTACGGTTGGTATCTCTTTAAGTGATGCGTCGCACATTGCCATGCAAAGTGCACAAGTAGTGTTGATGAACCATGGATTGAAAACACTGCCACTTGCTTTAGGATTAGGCAAACATACCTATAGAACCATTCAGGAAAACCTGTTCTGGGCATTTGCTTATAATGTAGTTGCCATTCCGGT
>CALRUV010000163.1:0-8318 GCA_943371455.1 Chitinophaga pinensis
TCATCTACATAGGCACCTATATTTACATAACTGGGCATCAGAACCACATTTTTAGCTATATAGGCACCATAACGGGCTACCGCATGGGGAACTGCGCGCACGCCTAATTCTTTATAATTAGATTTCAATAACATTTTGTCGTAGAACTCAAAAGGAGGGATGGTCCAGGTTTGCATTTGCTGGATCCCGAAATAAAGGAGTATTGCCTGCTTAATCCATTCATTAACCACCCAGCCATTATCTGTAGGAGATGCCACCCTTAGTCTGCCTTTGTCTACTTCTTCCATCACCAACCTAACTGCATCCGCATAAGAAGGGTCCTTCAATAAATCTCTGTTTTTCCATGCATCCTGGATTTGAATCTCTAAAGACATACCTTATTTTTTTGCAAACATACAGTTTCATCTGATTAAGCTAAACTCAAATACAGCGGAACCCTCAAAATCCAACTGAGAATCTTAATTTTGTATAATTCAGAAGAACATGTTGCCATTTCTCAACGATATTGAACAGTGCCTCGAAAAGCTAAAAGCTGGCGGATTGATCCTCTACCCTACAGATACCGTATGGGGCATTGGATGCGATGCTACAAATGAGGAAGCTGTTGCCAGGATCTATGCTTTGAAGCAAAGATCAGATTCAAAGGCAATGATCGTATTAATGGCCGATGAAAAAGAGATCCTGCATTATGTTACCCAACCAGGTTTACAAATATTCGATTATATCAAAGGGGTAAACAGACCAACTACCGTTATTTATGAAGGTGCTGTATCATTGGCAGATAATCTGCTGGCTGAAGATGGTTCTGTTGCTATCCGGATTTGCGAAGAACCTTTTTGCAAAAACCTGATCAAACGTTTCCGTAAACCCATCGTAAGTACTTCTGCCAATATCAGCGGATACCCTTCGCCACTTAATTTCAAGGACATTGATCAAATCATCATAAATGGAGTGGATTATGTAGTTAATTACAGACAGGATGATATGGAACCCCGAAAACCCTCTTCTATTATTAAGTGGGAAAAAGATGGGACTTTGAGTATTATCAGGCCTTAAATTTCGCAACAACGATATTTTTTTAGTGGCTATTGATTTTACTGATTTTTTTTGACTTACACATCTATAAGACTTTTTTTACCGCAGCGGCGCAGAGATGGAGAGTTTGCGCAGAGGGGTTTTTACTTAGATATAGCGATAGCCTTCGAATAGCATTTTTATAAAAGTCTAAGGTTGCAAAAAGTACTTCTTGCATTTCTGAAAAAGATTGACGATCTTTTAAAAAGAATTTGTTTTTATGAAAAAGCCTGGGAAAAGGAAAACTAAATCAGGGGATAGTTTACATTATAATTTTTCTTCACTTCAGCAGGAAAAGGAGTCCGTTGGTTCTGATAAAGACATTTCTTTGATAAAAGGTTTTTCAGCAGTCACCTTACAACACCTGCATAAAATTTTTACCAGTTTTATTCTCTTCGATTGGGAATTTTTTAACAATGAACTGGAATTTGAATAAGGAACTATTCATACTTAAAAAGCTGGCTAAATCTAACTTTACTAGTTTTTACTTCTTTATTTTTGCCGGATGCAAAAGGTTTTAGTAATTCAAACCGCTTTTATTGGTGATGTGGTGCTTGCTTCCGGCATACTAGAGACCTTGCACAAACAATATCCTGATGCTGCAATTGACATATTGGTAAGGAATGGTAATGAATCTTTATTTCTTGGTCATCCCTTTTTACATGAGGTTTTGGTATGGCAAAAAGCAAGTGCTAAATATGCCCATTTGTTTAAACTATTAAAGCAAATAAGGCATAGCCAATATGATCTCGTTGTAAATGTGCAGCGATTTGCTGCAACAGGCTTTCTCACTGCTTTTTCAGGTGCCAAAAGAACCATTGGATTTGATAAGAACCCTTTCAGTTTTTTTTTTACAGATGTGGTAAAACATGCAATTGGTGAATCTAATTTACCCATGCATGAAATAGAAAGAAACCATGCATTGCTTAAGTCGCTTACTTTATTGCCGGCAGCCGGCCCGAAGTTATATCCGGGTAAAAATGACCTGCAGGCAATCAATCAGTGGTTAGGAAAAAAGTTTATCTGTATTGCACCTGCATCTGTTTGGTTTACCAAACAGTTTCCTGCTGATCAGTGGGTCAGCTTTATTAACCAGCTGCCTAAAGAGATCACTATTTATCTTTTGGGCGCACCCGGAGATCAGCCTTTGTGTGAAAATATAAGGAATGATTCTTTACATGAATCAACCATTAATCTTGCGGGCAAACTAAATTTTCTGCAATCGGCTGCACTCATGGCCAAAGCAGAGATGAATTATGTAAACGATTCTGCTCCCATGCATTTTGCATCAGCTGTTAATGCACCGGTTACCGCTGTATATTGTGCCACTATCCCTGGATTTGGTTTTGGACCTTTATCAGCTATTCGCCATATAGTTGAAGTACAACATAAGCTCAGTTGCAGGCCTTGCGGATTACATGGGCATAAAACCTGTCCTGAGAAACACTTTCATTGTGCCAAAATGATCCACACCGACCAACTATTGGCAGTTTTGCCTTCCTAAACAAACTGAAGTAACTTTGCCAATAATGCAGATTGAATTTACAGAGAAAGAACAGCAAATTTTTAATAAGATAGGAGAGGCGGCAGACCGTCTGCAGGTACCCTGTTTTTTAATTGGCGGTTTTGTGCGTGATAAGATCATTGGCAGAAATACGAAAGACGCAGATATTGTTTGTTTGGGAGATGGAATAGAACTGGCACATGCATTGGCAGAGCAGTTTTCGCCCAAACCAATTGTTGCCTATTTTAAGAATTTTGGAACAGCACAGATCAAATTGGCCGATATGGAAATTGAAGTGGTAGGTGCCAGAAAAGAAAGCTATCGCCAAAGCAGCAGGAAGCCAACTATTGAACCGGGTAGTATTGAAGATGATCAAAACAGAAGGGATTTTACCATCAATGCCCTGGCAATCTGCTTAAATAGCCACCAGTTTGGCAAACTGATCGATCCATTTGAAGGCATCAAAGCCATTGCAGATAAAAAAATCCTTACACCACTTCCGCCCGCACAAACCTTTATTGATGACCCACTTCGTATGATGCGGGCTATCAGGTTTGCGGCTCAGTTATCATTCACAATTGTTCCAGAAACTTTTCAGGCCATTAAAAACAATGCTGAAAGAATTCAGATAGTATCGCAGGAAAGAATTACGGATGAATTGAATAAAATAATGCTTTGCCAAAAACCTTCCGTAGGCTGGGACCTGCTATTTAGATCTGGGTTATTGGAAAAAATATTTCCCCAAATGATCGACCTGCATGGTGCGGAATATGTGGATGGTATCGGTCACAAGGATAATTTTTACCATACCCTGCAGGTGCTGGACAATATTGCAGTAAATACCGATGACCTTTGGTTACGCTGGGCAGCATTATTACATGATATAGGGAAGCCGGCTACCAAAAGGTTTGAAGAAGGGCATGGCTGGACTTTTCATGGCCACGAAGTGGTAGGTGCCCGCATGGTGCCTAAAATTTTCACCAAACTAAAACTGCCTTTAAATGAGAAAATGAAGCAGGTACAGAAACTGGTATTGCTTCACCTCAGGCCCATCAGTCTTACAAAAGAAGAGATCACCGATAGTGCCGTAAGACGCTTGTTGTATGATGCAGGCGATGATACAGACAACCTGATGATGCTTTGTGAAGCAGATATTACCAGCAAGAACCCTAATAAGGTAAAACGGTTCCTGCAAAATTTTGAATGGGTTAGGAAGAGATTGCTGGAAGTGGAAGATAAAGACCGGATCAGAAACTGGCAACCACCCATTTCAGGTGAGATGATCATGGAAAAATTTGGTCTGAGTCCCTCAAAACCCGTTGGAATTATCAAAGACGCTATTCGGGAAGCTATACTGGATGGCGAAATTCCGAATGAATTTGAAGCAGCTTATACCTTTATGTTACAAAAAGCCGCAGAACTGAACTTGCAGGCCTTAGAATAAATTGTATTTTTGAGCCCTAAAAAAATCATTGTCATTATAAAAAATGGTTGTCGGAAAGGTAAATGGTCTTAAGTGAAGGCTAAACCCCAAACGCCAAACCCTAAACGCCAAACCCCAAACTCCCAATGGCTATATTAAAATTCAGGATTTACTTAGAAGAAGACGACGCTGTTTACAGGGATATTGTCATCAGGCATACCCAGCATTTTCAAGATCTGCATGCTGCAATATTGAAATCATATGACTTCGACTCTAAGCATAAAGCCACATTTTACAGAAGTAATGATAATTGGCAAAGAGGAAGAGAGATTAGTTTCGAGAAATATGACAAAACATATGTGGTAGACCCACTGATCATGTCTGAAATTAGTATTGGTTCTGAAATACGCGATACCAACCAAAAATTTGTGTACGAATACGATTTTGAAAAGCATTGGATATTTCTGGTAGAACTCATCAATGTTAATAAGGAAGAAAGCAGTAAGATTTCTTATCCATCTACTTCCAGAACAGAAGGTATTGGACCGCAACAATATGGTACCAAGAGTTTACTCGGAGATAAGTTTGCAGATATTGAAGAAAAATACGACCTGGCAGATGCTGCTGATGGTTTTGGAACGGAAGGTGAAGGCGAAGATACTGATGCAGATACCGAAGATGGTGAAGCAGAACAACAGGAAGGGGAGGAAGAAGTTTTTTAGTGTATTGCGTTCCATTTATTATTGTTCAGCTTTTTAATTCGCATGGATGCAGCCAACTAACCCTACCGTTTTCATTATTACTGGTCCTACTGCAGTTGGTAAAACATCTATGGCCATTGCATTGGCAAAACATTTTCAAACTGAAATTATTTCTGCCGACTCAAGGCAATGTTTCTGCGAATTGAATATTGGTGTAGCAAGGCCTTCTGAAAATGAGTTGGCAATGGTAAAGCATCATTTCATCGCATCTCATTCTGTAAAGGAAGAATTGAATGCAGGCAGTTATGAGAAAATAGCCCTTGCTGCAGTAGAAGAAATATTTCAGCAGAACAAAGTAGCGGTAATGGTGGGCGGTACCGGATTATACATCAAAGCATTTTGTGAAGGGATAGACCCCATGCCTGAAATACCCGCTGCTGTTAGAGAAACAGTGGTCAAAAGCTATGAACAAAAAGGGTTGATCTGGTTACAGAAAGAGTTGCAACAAAAAGATCCCGGTTTTTGGCAAATTGCAGAACAGCAGAATCCACAAAGACTAATGCGTGCACTAGAAGTGTTGTATGCAACCGGAAATTCTATCCTCTATTTCAGAACAAGACAAAAAACGGAAAGGCCTTTTAATATCATTAAAATTGGTTTGGAATTACCCAAAGAAGTTTTGTATACAAATATTGAAAAGAGGGTTGATCAAATGATAGAGGCAGGGTTAATTGAAGAAGTGAGAACCCTATTGCCATTCAGAGAGCAGAATGCCTTGCAAACAGTGGGCTATCGCGAAATATTTGACTTTTTAGACGGAGCCATAACCAGGGATAAAGCGATTGAACAGATCAAAACCAATACTCGTCATTATGCAAAAAGACAATTAACCTGGTTTAGAAAAGATACAGAAACACATTGGTTCCCGGCGGATATAGCATGCTTACCAGCGATGCTTGCATTAAATAAATGAGCAAATCAGGCTTGCTGATTTGCTCATTTATTTAAATTTGTATCATTTAAAATTTGAACCCGAAAGTCAATACCACATTGCCTCTGCTGCCAGATTGTTCTGCAAAAGTATTGGGTTTATCATTTAACCGGTACGCAAACTGTACATCTTTATTTAAAGAATGCGCATAACTCAGGTCGATAAAAATACCATGATCTCTGTAGCCCAGTCCTCCTGTAGCCAAGATTCTGCTTGCTTTTAAATTTTCATCTGCATAGGGGCTGCCATAATAAGCACCACCCAGGCGAAACATGATGGTATGTAATTTCAATTCTGCACCTAAACGGAAATTTACATTTCCGCGGTAAGTATCTTTAATCGCTTCATTCACGATGCTGTAATAGTTTCTCAGGTTCTCATTACTTTCATCTGATGCAGAAAACCTTGCCGACCTGTAATTAACATATTCAATATCTGCACTGATAAAAGCACGTTGTCTTCTGGTATCACTGATTTCCCTGAAAACAAAACTGGCACTTGCTATGGCTCTCCAGGGGGTACTCATACTATATTTGCGTTCACCTGCATTGCCGCTGTTTAACTCATTACTGGTAGCAGATTTGATACCGGCATAGGATTCTGTGTTTGCAACAATGGAAGAACTGATCTTATCCGTAAAGTTCATGAACTGGGGTGTATGGATGGCAAAACCAATCCGCCAGTATTCCTGAGGCTTATAGATCAATCCTAGTTTGGCACCTAATCCCCAACCTTGTGAAGAGAAACTTTCCTTGTATTCAAATGATTTGAATTGGTTATTGGTATTATTGGTAGCATCTGTTTCACTGTATATCAATTCTCTTTTATAAGAAATGATAGGTATAGTAAAACTCCCACCTACATAGAGTTTGTCTTCTAAATTGCCGGCAAGACCTAGGGCAATTTCGTGGTATCCGCCTCGGGTACTTGCATCATAAAGCTGGTTAACACCTGTTGATATGGGCACCAAACTCTGGTATCCATTAAAACTTCCATTGGGTGCAGCCGTTGTATCTACTAAGAATGTTCTGAAGGCAAGTGATGATCCAAAAATATAATTACTTAATGCAGCATTGGTGTCTGCCCTGTCTTTTACCAGTTCTTCCAGGTATTGTTCTGTAAAAGAACTGAAATTATTGAAGCCCTTAAACTGAACTCGGTTATTATAATTTGCCAGTTGGTTTACTGATAAAGCAAATGCACTGCTAGCCCATTTCTGGTCCTTACGAACGGCAGAACTTAAAATAATACCGGAAGCACCATAATTGAATTTATTAATGGTATTTACAGTATCTGTGCCCCTATATTTAAAAGCATTGTTGTTCAGCATAAAACCGGGTGTTAAAACCAGTTCATTTGTTTTGAAGAGTCCCAAACCTGCAGGGTTTACATGGTTTGCGGTAATGTCTCCGCCTAATGAACCCATTACACCACCTGTTGCCATATTTCTGGCTGTTCCATTTTGGGTAAACCAGGCTGTTCTTAAAGCATCATCTGGATTTTGTGCATTTGCCTGCAAGCAAACAAATGAAAGTATCAGGAATATATATTGTTTCATACGTATTAGTTTGGATATGGGTATGGTAAAAAGTAGGTGCAAACCTGCCTTCAATAAATAACATATTTAATGTGGTTAACCTTTGCCTCCGCGGCCAGTGCTTGTGCTGCTTCCCGTACTTTGGAAACCTCCGCTGGATCCGCCGGCACTGCTGCTAGGCGCAGGAGAGCTGTTTGAATTAGAAGGTGAAAATGTTCTGGAAGGTCTGTCGAAACTACTGGAATTGTTTCCGTTAGTGCCGCTAATAAATACCTTCTTGATCAGGTTGCCAAATGAATTATTATTATTTCCCGAAATAAAATTTCCTGTCTTGGGATCTTTGAATGCATAATTATTGTTGTTGTAATTTTTATTTCTGTAAGCATAAATATTGCTGGCAGAAGTAGTTCCATTGTAACTTACTTTAGGGTTGGTATAGTGTATTATGGTATAAACCGGACTGTACCAGCCATAGTTACCCTGGAATGGATAGTAACCCCTGTTCCCAATATATATTGATGGATACGAATAGATATTAGAATAGATACCATTGTAATAATTGTTGTAACCAAAATCATACCTGCTATCGTTCCAATAACCAAAATCATCTATCTGCGACCAGCGATACCGTCTTGAAATTTTCATACGTAAATATTGATCATCCAAATTGGTCTGGTATTGCTGGTAAGACTCCTGTTGTGCTTTTTTGGTTTCATCCTCACGGTTACTAACCATTTCACGCCCTGGAGAATAATAAACATCATCAGGTGTTTGTCCAGATTTAAAAGCAGTGGTGCAGGACGATAAAAGTCCCAAACCGAGAATTGATAAAAGTAAAGCTTGTTTCATCTTACAGGATTGAAGGGTTAGATAATGTGAAGTTACATACATTTGCGTCCAGTAGTAGGTTATAGTATAAAAGTGACAAACCCTTTGCCAACTAACGATCGTAAGTACAAATTTTTGTTAAAGAAATCATAAAAGAAAATGGGTAAGGAAATAACTTCTAGAGAGCAAGACTATTCGCAGTGGTATAATGACCTGGTAATTAAAGGAAATTTGGCAGATTACAGTGCTGTTAGGGGTTG
>CALRUV010000164.1:0-8204 GCA_943371455.1 Chitinophaga pinensis
TAGGTATTAATACCCTAAAATAATAGGTGAAATCGAAAGCAATCAGGGGACTGAAGTCCCACTAAAAAAAATTGACCATATTTTGCCACGCTCTTAAGAGCGTGGCAAAGTTTGATGATTTTGTTTTTAAAATTTATCGATACTCCCAATTTTACATGATCATTTATTTTTTTACATTTCAAATCCACTGACAATCTTTGATTTTAGCCGCAATATTTTAGAAGTAGAACTTATGGTTAAAAGGAATTGTTAGTTTATAATCTTAGCCACATTCTTCAGAATTTCTTAAGTGAGTTTAAATTTATTTTATAAACTTTTCTAAATTTTTGTGTATTACTTTCCTGCTTTTATCCAAAAGTCTTTTTGTAACAAGTTAAAAATCTTATATTCATTCTCTCAAATATCACCTTAATAATACGATTGCTTTATGGGAGAACTCCAGATTAAAAAAGAAGCCAAAAAATATGATGCCGTTATTGTAGGATCCGGTGCTGGTGGGGGTATGGCCGCTTATACATTGGCAAAAGCTGGCTTAAAAGTTTGTTTGATAGAGGCAGGTCCTAATTACGATCCTGCCATTCACTCTTCTCAATTAAAAAATCCATGGGAATCTCCAAGAAGAGGTGCCAGCACTAAATTCAGGCCCTTTGGCGATTTTGATGGTTGCTATTGGGGCTGGGAAATTGATGGTGAACCCTATACCATGAAAGAAGGCAGTGATAAATGGGATTGGTGGCGTGCCCGTATGATTGGCGGACGTACCAATCACTGGGGAAGAATTTCGCTTCGTTTTGGTCCGAAAGACTTTAAGCGCAGAAGTATTGATGGACTGGGTGATGACTGGCCCATCAGTTATGATGATGTAAAACCTTATTACGATAAGATAGATCAGCTGATTGGTGTGTTTGGTTCTAATGAAGGATTACCCAATGATCCGGATGGTATTTTTCTTCCGGCACCCAAGCCAAGGTTGCATGAGCTGATGATCAAAAAATCGGCAACAGGGTTGAACATCCCTGTTATCCCTTCCCGTTTATCTATTCTTACCAAAAAAATAAATGAAGAGCGGGGCGCCTGTTTCTATTGTGCGCAGTGTAACAGAAGTTGTAAAGTTTATGGAGATTTCTCTTCTTCATCTGTATTGATCAAGCCAGCTATCATGACCGGCAATATTGATGTGATTACTAACGCAATGGCCAGGGAAGTGATCACCAATGCAGATGGTATTGCAACAGGTGTTTCCTTTATTAAAAAGGAAGACAATATGGAATACCAGGTTACCGGAAGAGTAGTGATACTCGCTGCCAGTACCTGTGAAACAGCCAGATTATTACTGAATTCAAAATCTACTCGCCATCCCAATGGATTGGCCAATGATAGCAATGTAGTAGGTAAATATTTACACGATTCTACCGGTGCTGCCATTGGTGGTGTATTGCCAGAACTCTTTGGGCGTAAGCGTTACAATGAAGATGGTGTAGGTGGTATGCACGTTTATACGCCTTGGTGGTTAGATAATAAAAAACTGGATTTTCCACGCGGTTATCATATCGAGTATTGGGGAGGAATGGGCCAGCCAGCCTATGGTTTTGGAATGGGCATTCAAGGTGAAAATGGAAAATTTGCTGTTAACGGTAAAACCAAAGAAGCAGGTGGTTATGGTGCCGGATTAAAAGAAGATGTTCGATTCTTTTATGGTGCCGGTGTAGGTATGGCGGGCAGGGGTGAAGCAGTGGCCAATATTGATAACTATTGCGAGATAGATCCGAAAGTGGTAGATAAATATGGCATACCCGTTTTGCGTTTTCATACCAAACATTCTGAATATGAAATTAAGCAAGCCAAACACATGAAGGAAACCTTCAAAGAGATCCTGCATAATATGGGTGCCATTATAACCTGGGGTGGAGATGATAATGAGAAAAACAAATATGGCCTCAACAATCCAGGCAATATTATTCATGAAGCAGGTACTGTAAGAATGGGGAACGACAGGAAATCATCTGCCCTTAATAAATGGAGTCAGGCGCATGATTGCAAAACCTTGTTCTGTGTGGATGGCAGCCAGTTTGTTTCGCAGGCAGATAAAAACATCACCTGGACCATCTTGGCATTATCTATGAGAACTTCGGAATATATTATTGATGAAATGAAAAAGCAGAACCTCTAAACCCAATTTCGAAGCGAAGCTGAGAAATCTAGAAGCTAAGAAATCTAGAAGCTGAGAAATCTGCGAAGCGAGAAATCTTATAAAATAAAGTGTCTATATCATTTTTTCGATCAACACCAAAATTTGAAGTAAAAAACAAAGCATAAAATCTTTTATATGGACAGAAGAAAATCGTTAAAAACCTTATTCATTGGCACAGTTGGCGCTGGTGTATTTGTAGAGGCCTGTAAGAGCAGCGATAAGAAAGCGATTGCTTCCTCTGCAGATGCCGCATTGGATGCAGACAGGATGCAGGAAGAAAAAGATTACCTGAAAAAGCTGAATGCATCAGACAAATTTTTCACAGATCATGAGATGGCTACCATTACTGTTTTAGGCGATATTATCTTGCCTAAGGACGAAACCAGTGGTAGTGCTTCAGATGCTAAAGTGCCTGAATTTATTGAGTTTGTAGTGAAAGACATGCCACATTACCAAACACCCCTGAGAGGAGGTTTAAGGTGGCTGGATATGCAAAGTCTCTCCCGTTTTGAAAAAGCTTTTAAGGATTGTGACCAGAAACAACAGATAGAAATAGTAGAAGATATTGCCTATCCAAAAGTAGAAGGAGCCATTGCGAAAACCAATCGTAAAATTAAACCAGGTATGGAGCAGGGCATTGAATTCTTCAGCGGCATGCGCGATCTGGTACTTACTGGTTTTTATACCTCAGAAATAGGCGTTAAAGACCTGGGTTATGTAGGTAATGCACCCAACCAATGGAATGGCGTACCCGATGATGTACTCAAACAATATGGTGTTGCCTATTCTGAAAGAGAATTAAAGGAGTGTGTGAAATTCGATTAAAAAAATTTGCTTAACACACTACTCCTTGTGCCCTTGTGCCTTTGTGTGCATAATAAAAACGCTAAAGCACTTAATAAAATTAACTTACCCCCGCCCCCGGATTCACATCTGCATCCGGGTTCATGAAATGCAATTTGCCATTCGCATCTTCCGCCATTAAGATCATCCCATTACTCTCTATGCCCCTCATTTTACGAGGTGCCAGATTTACCACTACCGTTACCTGCTTGCCCACAATTTCTTCCGGGGTAAAATGTAAAGCTATACCCGATACTATTGTCCTTGTCTCAAAACCCATATCCACAGAGAGTTTCAGAAGTTTGTCGGCTTTTTCTACTTTCTCTGCTGTAACAATTTTTCCTACACGCAAATCTATTTTCGCAAAATCATCAAATACGATCTCTGGTTTTACTTCATTAAATTTTGGACTGGTTTCTTCCATATTTATTTCTTTAGCAGCTACCGATGTATCGCGATGAGCTATGGCGGCTTTTAGTTTTTCTAATTGGTAAGCAATCTCACTATCTTCTATTTTTCTAAACAACAATTCCGGTGCACGCAAAGAATAGCCCACACTCAATAGTTTTGTTTTTCCGGCATTTTCCCAATCAAGCATTTTATCTATCACTTTCATCAGGTAGCACATTTTCCTGGCAGTGAAGGGCAAGAAAGGATTGATAAGAACGGCAAGATTTGCACAAAGCTGTAAACAAATATGTAAGGTATTGTCGATTGATTGCTGCGCTTCAGGGGTGGGTTGTCCATTATCACCCACTTGCTTTGCTACAATCCAGGGTTCTTTCTTCTGCAAGTATTGGTTACCAATTCTAGCCAAGTTGATCACTTCAAAAAGGGCATCCCTGAATTTGTATAATTCGAGTAAGGATTCAATTTTTTCCTTTGATGAATTTATTTCTTCAAATATACTTTTGTCCAAATCAGTTAATGCATCTGCATGTAATGGCGGCACCTTGCCTTTACACAGTTTATGCATCAAAACCAAAGAACGATTTACATAGTTACCAAAGATGCTCACCAACTCACTGTTATTGGCATCCTGGAATCCTTGCCAGGTAAATTCACTGTCTTTGGTTTCAGGTGCAATCAAGGTTAAATAATAACGCAACACGTCAGCCATCTGACTTCCACCATTTTCTTTGTTGATGAAGTCATCAATATAATCCTGCATCTCCACTTTCCAGCTTCTGCTGGTACTCATCTTATCGCCTTCTAAATTCATGAACTCATTGGCGGGTACATTATCGGGTAAAATATCACCATGCAGTTTCAGCATGATGGGGAAGATGATGCAGTGAAATACAATATTATCCTTGCCTATAAAATGAACCAGTTTGGTTTCTTTGTCCTGCCAATAAGGTTTCCAATCCTTATCATTATTCAATGCCCATTGTTTGGTGGCACTGATATACCCAATAGGTGCATCAAACCAAACATACAAGACCTTACCTTTTCCGCCCGCTACTTCATCAGGTAAACTTACTCCCCAATCCAGATCACGTGTAACAGCTCGAGCCTGTAAACCGCCATCGATCCAGCTTTTGCATTGACCCACCACCGTGCTTCTCCAATCATTAGCATGTTCTTTTAATATCCAATCACGTAAAAAATCTTCATGCCTGTTTAAAGGTAGGTACCAATGCTTGGTGGATTTTTTGATGGGTGAATTGCCACTGAGTGTGCTTACAGGGTTGATGAGTTCATCCGGACTCAAACTCTTTCCACAACGCTCGCACTGATCGCCATAAGCACTGTCGAATGCACAATTGGGACAAGTACCTTTGATATACCTGTCTGCCAAAAAGGTATTGGCCTGTTCGTCAAAATATTGTTCGGTCTCTTTTATTTCCAGATCACCCTGGTTATTGAGTTTCGTAAAAAACTCCTTTGCTGTTTCATGGTGCAGGGGATCGCTGGTTCTATGGTAAATGTCAAATGCAATACCCAGGTCCTTGAAATTCTGCTCCATGATGGGGTGATACTTATCAATAATAGCCTGTGCAGTGGTTCCTTCCTTTGTTGCCTGAATGGGAATGGCAGTTCCATGTTCATCGCTTCCGCAAACAAAAACAACATCTCTTTTCTGTGCTTTCAGGTAGCGAACATAAATATCAGCGGGTAAATAAGCACCTGCCAGGTGACCAATATGTTTCAAACCATTGGCATAGGGAAGGGCAGAGGTAATTAAATATCTTTTCGGTTGGTTCATTTCTTCAGTTCTTTTCATCAGCCCTTTTTGAGCTATGGAGATGCAAAAGTAAGCAATCCATAGAAGTGGGCAATCTTAGGGGTTTAATCCCTCTGTACCGTGCATCTTGGCTATTTACTGGCTAAATGGATACCCGGAATACCGTTTATGGAATTTTTATTTGGTGGGATGAAAAGCTTTACTACATTTGATATCAATTTAATATCAAAATAAATCAAATGGAAAAAATTAAAAATGGCTATAACGGTTATCTGGCTTTGGTGGCAGCTATTATACTACTTGTAATGGGTGTGTTACTAATAGTCAACGCACCTCTTTATAACGGTCAACCTACAGCCTTGTATTTAATATCAATCATATTTGTATTTCTTACAACAGGCTTTTTATTTAAGGGATTAACTACTGTTGACCCCAATGTGGCAGTTGTGCTTACTTTATTTGGAAAATATATAGGTACCATCAAGGATAATGGCTTATTGTTCATCAATCCTTTTTATGTGAAACAGAAAGTAAACCTCCGGATGCAAAGTTTGGAAAGCACCAAACTTAAAGTGAACGACAGGATGGGTAACCCTATCGAAATAGCTGCTGTGATCTTATGGCAGATAAAAGATACTTACAAAGTAGTTTTTGATATCCTTAGTTTTTCACAGTATATGGTTAACCAAAGTGAAGCGGCTTTAAGGCATATTGCTTCTACCTGTCCTTACGATAGTATTGAAGATGAAACCGCCACCATTACATTACGTGATGGCGGCGATAAAGTAATTGAATTATTAGAATTAGAATTGAACGAAAGGCTTGCCAAAGCAGGTATTGTAATCACGGAAGCAAGAATCAGTCACCTGGCCTATTCACCTGAAATTGCCGGTGCCATGCTGCAAAGACAACAAGCAACTGCTATTGTTGCTGCACGCAGTAAAATTGTGGAAGGCGCTGTGGGTATGGTAGAAATGGCATTGGATATGTTATCGAAAAAGCAAATTGTAGAATTGGACGAAGATAAAAAAGCAGCCATGGTGAGTAATCTTTTGGTGGTATTGTGTGGCGATAAAGCTGCTTCTCCGGTTTTAAACACAGGTACCTTATACCAATAAAAAAATAACAGTTTGAGCAAAAAATCTTTTGTGTTACGTATTGATGAATGTACCTATACACTCTTAGAGAAATGGGCTGCCGACGAGTTCCGGAGTGTGAATGGACAGATTGAAATGCTCGTGAATAAAGCATTAAAGGATGCGGGCAGAAAAAAGGAATTACAGCAACCCCAGGCTAAAAACAAACAGAAAAAATAAAAGTAAATGATCAAAGTTCCTCCTTATCTTAAAAAAGGCGATACCATCGGCATTGTTTGTCCCGCAGGCTTTATGCCCAAAGAAAAAGCTGCTACCTGTATAAAAGTATTACAGGAATGGGGTTACCAGGTAAAGACTGGTAAAACACTGGGCAGCCAGTTTCATTACTTTTCAGGAACTGATGAAGAACGTTTGTTAGACTTGCAAACCATGTTGGACGATACATCTGTTAAAGCAATTTTATTTGGAAGAGGTGGCTATGGCATGAGCAGGATCATTGATCAGCTTGATTTTAAACAGTTTAAAAAAAATCCAAAATGGCTGATAGGTTTTAGTGATATTACAGTGATACATGCGCATATAAATCAGCTATTAAAAATTGCTACCCTGCATGCACCGATGGCTGCTGCTTTTAATGATGGCGAATATAAAAATGATTTTATTCAATCTTTAAGAAAAGCGTTGCAAGGAATTAAATCCAATTATTCCTGTGAACCTCATGCTTACAATAAAACAGGCAAGGCAACGGGCGAATTGATTGGCGGAAATCTTTCATTGGTGGCACATCTTATTGGAAGTAATTCCTCCTTTCAAACAAAAGGGAAAATTTTATTTTTAGAAGATGTTGGTGAGTATATCTATAATGTAGACAGAATGATGATTCAAGTAAAAAGAGCTGGTATGCTGGATAAACTTGCAGGACTAGTAATTGGCGGTTTTACTGAAATGAAAGATACGACTACTCCTTTTGGGACTGATGTATATTCCGTGATTCATTCACATATTGCATCTTACAACTATCCCGTATGTTTTGATTTCCCGGTGAGTCATGATAAAACCAATTTCGCACTAAAAGTGGGTATTCAACATCAATTAACAGTCACCAATAAAAAAGTAAATCTCAAAGAAGATAAACCCTCCGTGTAACTCCGTATCTCAGTGACTCTGTGTTGAAAAGAGTAAGCATCTTAGTAAGAATATTTTTTTTTAACACAGAGGCGCAGAGGAACAGAGGTTCACAGAGAATTGCGGAGGAGGGAGAGAAAATTGCCGTGCATGATTTTTTCGCAGTCGGAATGAGTGTAGCCTCTTTTAAGGAGGAGCTCAGGAACCTTCTGCATATCAGCAATGGTTTCAAGGTCATAAGGGCATTGCTCTTTTCCATAAGCACCGTCCAGATCTGTGCCAATACCTATATGGTTGGTATTGCCTGCTAACTGACAAATATGATCCATATGGTTGATCATTTTTTCCAGACCACAATTCATTTGTTTAGGGTCTGATATTTTTTTCTGCCAGCCCGGCACCATCATCCATGCATCCAATGATGCACCAATAACTGCACCTTTGGCAATCAATGCCCTGATCATATCATCACTAAATTGCCTGTTATGATCCACCAATGCGCGGCAATTATTATGACTGGCCCATACAGTTCCATTAAATAATTCCATAGCATCCCAGAAGGCGTCATCACACAAGTGTGTGGCATCCAGGATCATGTGTAACTTTTCCATTTCTTGCAATAAAGACCTGCCCATTTTATTAAGTGGCCCGGTGGCATCTGTACCATTGGCATATCTTCCAGGTCCATAATGTGCGGGACCCACAGCCCTTAATCCATAAGCATGCGCGCGATGTAAATGATCAAGTGTTACTAATGAAT
>CALRUV010000165.1:0-8203 GCA_943371455.1 Chitinophaga pinensis
TGGCATGTTCTAATAAAATTTTTCCGGCACCGGTTCTTCTGTATTGCGGAGAACTGATTACTCTGCCGATGGACATTTCTTCATAAGCTAAACCCTCAGGCAGTAAGCGGGAATAAGCAACCAATTTATCATTATCCCAGATCATCAAATGATGGCAATGCGGGTCTTTATTATCTGCATCCTGGTAAATGCAATGCTGCTCCACCACAAATACCTCATTCCTTAATTGCATGATGGCATAAAGTTCCTTTGGTATGAGTTCTGTGAAAAACTTACGATTGATTTGATAGTTGCTACTCGACATAAACCTAATTTTATCCTCCTCCATTAACTAATGACGCAAAAATAGCGGTAGAACCACAATAATTTCACACCTTTGACACTTTATTGATTCAACAAGAGATTTACTATTACAGACATGTTAAAGAAGATCGCTATTATTGGAGCAGGACCAGCAGGATTAACTGCCGCCTATTTATTAGGTAAGGCAGGATTGGACGTAACAGTTTTTGAAAAAGATCCTCAATATGTGGGTGGCATTTCACGTACAGAATCTTATAAGGGTTATCATTTTGATATTGGAGGTCACCGTTTTTTTTCCAAGTCAAAAGAAGTAGAGGATTTCTGGACTGAAATATTAGGTGATGAAATGTTAGAGCGACCTAGAAGTTCCCGAATCTATTACAACAAAAAATTCTTCTCTTATCCTTTGGTGGCTTTTGAAGCCTTGAATAAGTTAGGCATTATTGAAAGTGGACTTTGTGTATTGAGTTATATGAAAGCCCAAGCCTTTCCCGTAAAGAATCCCACCAACTTTGAAGATTGGGTGGTGAATCAATTTGGTCAGCGTTTATTCAATATTTTTTTCAAAACCTATACCGAAAAAGTTTGGGGTATTCCTTGTAAAGAAATTTCTGCAGACTGGGCAGCACAACGTATCAAGGGTTTATCACTGAGCAGTGCCATCATGAATGCATTGTTTAAACCCAAACAGGGTGGTGGTGATAAAGATAAAGTGATCAAAACCCTGATCGATTCTTTTAGATATCCCAAGTATGGTCCGGGTATGATGTGGGAGACCTGCACCGAAAAGTGTAAGAACATGGGTGTTAAAGTATTGATGAATACGGGTGTAACAGGCATCAGCACAGTGGGTGCTAAATGGGCAGTAGCAACAACAGATGCAAATAAATGGGATGGTTTTGATTATGTTCTTTCTTCTGCGCCAATGAGGGAATTGATTGCTGCAGTAACGCCAAGGTTTCCTGAAAAAGCCTACTCTTCGGCTAGCAATTTAAGTTATCGCGATTTTTTAACGGTGGTTTTGATCTGTAAAGATGAAGATGCTTTTACAGATAACTGGATCTATATTCATGACCCTAGTGTAAAAGTAGGCCGGGTTCAAAATTTTAAATCATGGAGTCCTTTCATGGTGCCCGATGCAAATATGGCTTGTTATGGTTTGGAATATTTTTGTTTTGAAGGAGATGGATTATGGACTAGCTCAGATGAAACATTGATCAATCTTGCAAAGAAAGAAATTGAACAAATTGGATTAACCAAGGGTAGTGCCGTGGTTGATGGCTATGTAGTTCGCCAACCCAAAGCTTATCCTGTGTATGACCATGCTTATAAAGAAAATGTGGATGATGTGCGGGAAGCCTTGAAAGCCTATCCTGGACTGTATTTGGTTGGTCGTAATGGTATGCATAAATACAATAACCAGGACCATAGTATGATGACAGCCATGCTAGCAGCTAAAAACATTATTGCCGGCAATGAATTATACGATCTCTGGGATGTGAATGAAGACGCCGAATACCACGAAGGTGGAGATAGAGGGGTGGAGAAGGTTGCGGAGAGATTAGTTCCTGAGAAAGTTAAAAGTAAATAGTTGGGAATGATACTTTTAACTATTCACTTTTAACTATTAACTATTAACTAATCTCTCATCTACCTAAAACGCCTGGAACCACTGCTAAACTTTCATTGCCATCTTCACCTACGGATTGAACAGCAAAAAAGTAATTGTCCTTTGAATAGGGTAATGTGTAAGCTAGTTCTTTTGTAAATATTTTTTTCTGCCAGAAAGCATTGGTGGTTTCTCTCATTAAAATATAATAGCCTTTTACTTTACCTGTTTTAGGTGCTTTCCATACAAGTGAAGAGTAATTGGATAATCTTCTTGTATCGATCTTTACTTCTTCCGGCATAGCAGGTGCTTTGGCAAGATTTGCCAGGTTGCTTAAATTTAATGCAGTGTTTTTTCTGAGGTATTCAAAATCCATGAACTCTGGTAGGTCGCCATATTGAATACCATTCTCTAATCTTACATTCTGGTGTTGGTGGTAATAGTTTTCATTCATTTCTGTTAGTCTTACTGCAGCATAACCATTCTGTACATAAGGAGAATGGTCACCACCCCTTAAAAAACGATCATTGCGGTATACCAATACCACTTCCAGATTTTCCACATAGCGTTCTCCGATCTCTTTTACATAACGTGCCAGCTGTCTTGCTTTACCATCATTCTCTAAGCCAAGGTTACGGATATTGGTAGCAACACGACCGGTGTCTAATACTGACAGGCCTTCACTAAAAACCCTTATCCTTGTATTATCAATGATATTTGTTTCACTGCTATTATTACTGCCCATGATATCATTATTCAGATCTGCTTCAATATTCCAACCCTCTTTTTTTGCTTTATTGGCCATAAAAGATGCGCCCAATAATCCTTGTTCTTCACCACTCACCGTAACAAAGATGATGGTGCCAGGAAAACCATGTTTGCTCATGATCCTGGCACATTCTAATACGGCCGCACAACCACTGGCATCATCATTCGCACCCGGGGCATCACCGATCCTGTCGGTAGGGCTGCTGCGCATATTATCCAGGTGACCACTGATTAAAAAAATTCTTTTATCATTAGGGTCTGTTCCCTTCAAAGTGGCTACCACATTGCCTATTAGGGTAGGCGTATCAATCCTTCTTCTATCGGGCATTAATGTGATGGTATCAATAAAAGCTGAAAGTCTGCCATTGGATTCTTTTGCAAAAGCATTAAATTTCTCCAATACCCAATTTCTTGCAGCACCTATGCCTCTAATGGGATCATTGGCAGCGCTCATGGTATTTCTTGTGCCAAAACTCACCATTTTTTGGATATAGGACTTAAGAGAATCTGATGAAACTTCTTTCACCATTTTTTCTATTTGCGGATCGCGCACAATAGTAGTTTGGGCAGAAAGGGAAGTATGCAAAAGGAAAATGGCGATGAAATGATAACAGAATTTTCTCATGTTAGATGGATAATAAATAGTTTAATGATTCAATGTGTTAATTATAAAGATCTCCTGCAAGGTATTTCATACCCGAATCGCAGGCAATGGTTACAATGGTTTTACCGGGTCCTAATTTCTTACCTAATTCTATAGCTGCGTAAACATTCAAGCCTGTAGATGTGCCTGAAAATATGCCTTCTTTTGACGCTAATTGTTTGGCTGTTTCCCTGGCCTTTTGTTCATCAATTGCCAAAGCTTCGTCAAAAACTTCTTTGGTCAATAAAGGTGGTAAAGCACCCGTACCAATGCCTTCCACACGATGACTACCTTTTTTGCCTTCTGAAAGAAAGGGAGAACCTGCGGGTTCCAGCGCAATAGTTTTCATGGCATGGTGCGCTTTTTTCAATTCCTGGCTTACGCCCGTAAGCATACCTGCAGTGCCTACACCCGCACAGAAAACATCGATTGGCTGGTATAGTTGGTTGATGATTTCTTTTCCGAGAACAGCATATCCCTTTAATGCATCCTTATTTAAAAATTGCTCGGTCCAATAGGCGCCGGATGATTGTAATTCCAAAACCCTGGCTTCCATTTTTACAAAGAGATCCGGTGTGATTTTTCCTTCTTCGCTTGGGATAATTTCCAGTTCTGCTCCAAATAGCCTTATGGTCTGCAGTTTTTCCTTCGCAATAGCATCGGAAGAAATAGCTTTAAAATGATGTCCTTTTACGGCACAAACAAATGCCAGCGAAGTGCCCGTACTGCCACCCGTATATTCTACAATTAAGGTATCTTTTTTTATATCACCCCTTTTTTCGGCCTCTTCTATTATAGCCAATGCCATCCTGTCTTTGTAAGAACCTGTTGGGTTGAAGTATTCCAGTTTTACAAAAATATCGGCACAGTTTTCCGGAACTATTTTGGAAAGCTTTACCAGTGGGGTGTTTCCGATGGTATGTAAAATATTTGGACTGAAAGTGTTTGACATATAAAATCAGTTTAGTAATTGTATTTCTGCTTCCATCTTTCTTTTAAAAATTTGCGGATCTCATTTTCTCTGGCATTATTACCGGGCTCATAAAAAGCGGTGCCTGTTATTTTCTCTGGCAGGTATTCCTGTTCTATAAAATTACCTTCACCATTATGAGAATATTGGTAGTCTTTACCATAGTTCATATCCTTCATCATTTTAGTGGGTGCATTGCGGATGTGCATGGGAACGGGAAGGTCTCCAAATTGTTTCACCGCTTTTTGTGCACCCATGATGGCAACAACGGCAGCATTGCTTTTAACGGAGGATGCTAAATACGTAACACATTGCGAAAGGATGATATTACTTTCCGGGTAACCAATTTTACTTACTGCATCAAATGTAGCATTGGCCATGAGCAGCGCGTTGGGATTGGCATTGCCAATATCTTCACTGGCAAAAATCAACATTCTTCTGGCAATGAATTTTACATCTTCGCCACCTTCTATCATCCTTGCCAGCCAATACAAAGCACCATTAGGATCGCTGCCACGCATACTTTTGATAAAGGCTGAAATAATATCATAATGCTG
Source organism: Chitinophaga pinensis (assembly GCA_943371455.1). GTDB lineage: Bacteria > Bacteroidota > Bacteroidia > Chitinophagales > Chitinophagaceae > Sediminibacterium > Sediminibacterium pinensis_J. Next base: position 4,851 of record CALRUV010000165.1, read on the forward strand.
TTCACCCTGTTTATCGTAAAGTGCTACTTTCTTTTGGGCTATTAGCATCACACTTGCATCAGTAATGATTATTTCGCCATTGATTTCCTTTGTATTTGCAATAACAAGTTCAAAAAGGTTTAAGAGTTTACGTGCGTCGCCACCACTGATATTTAGTAAAGCTTCCGGCTCTTTGATGATGATCTTTGATTGCGATAACTGCTCATCTTTTTTGGCAACCGTTTCTAATAATTTGATCAGGTCTTTTTCAGTGAGTGATCGCAATACATATACTTGACAACGACTGAGTAAGGCACTATTCACTTCAAAAGATGGGTTTTCAGTGGTAGCACCAATCAGGGTGATAATGCCCTTTTCTACAGCTCCCAATAAAGCATCCTGTTGTCCTTTATTAAAACGATGGATTTCATCAATAAATAAAATAGTGCCCTTATTATTTTTGGCTTCTTCGATCACTTCCCTCACTTCCTTCACACCACTACTAATGGCACTCAGCTGAAAGTAGGGAACCTGTAAACTATGTGCAATAATATGGGCAATGGTGGTTTTACCTACGCCTGGCGGTCCCCATAATATCATGGATGGAATCCTTCCTTGTTCAATAGCTGTTCTAAGTATACTGCCTTTGCCAGTGAGGTGTTCCTGACCTACCAAATCATCCAGTGTTTCAGGACGCATTCTTTCGGCTAAGGGTATGGAGGCATTCATACCTGAAAATTAGTGAAATATTGGAAGCTTACTGCAGTCTAAAAACTAGGAAGTAGGACTGTTTTCAAATAAGTGCTTGTATTGTTTCAACAATCGGAAACTGATGGGCAGATGTGCCAGAATAAGTACACTAACAAAAAATAAAATCCAGGCCGCTGTTTTCATCATCGAAATGAACAGGGCTGGGGTTAACATGGCAGGAACTGTTGGCTGGGTTTCGAGAAACTGGCTGAGGATCTGGTTTAAACTGGCGTCACTTGAAAAGAATACGGTCATCGCATTCATGAAGAAACTAACACCCAAGAAAATGGTTACATAAGCATTTACCCTTATCCAGTCTTTCAGCGATGGCTTTGCAGGTTTATTGGTATCAATATGTTTTACCAAAAAACGGAGACTGGCAAAAGTATATAATACAAATCCGGCGATGATGAATACAACAAACAATAATGCTGGATTGGCCAGTGCTGTAAAAAGCATAAAAAAATCAATGGCTGCAAATAAAGCAGCAATAGGCGCAAGTATAAAAGTGATGATACGGTAGAAAGTCAGGGAATTCATCTATGAGGCAGTATTTTATTGTTGCTGCTGCCCTGCAAATGTATCAATAATAATTTCAGGAATATCGCCCGGAGCCTGCTTTTCCATTTGTACGCGTGTAAGTTCTTCAAAGGTTTCGCCATCCTCATAGCCTACTGAAACGTAAACGGACAATGCTTGTCTGGCTGGCCCTTTAAATGTGCCCTTTACAGGTGTGCAATCTGTGAAATCCCTTCCTACAGCGAGTTTCACATGGTGGTTGGTGGCCCATACATTATTGGTAGGGTCAATGCCTGCCCAGCCATATCCGGGAATAAAAGCTTCAACCCAGGCATGGGTGGCACCTTCTCCGCGCATACCATTTTTATTGGGACAGATATAACCACTTACGTACCTGGAAGGAATTTCCATCATACGCAAGAGTTCAAGCATTACGTGAGCAAAATCCTGACAAACACCCGCTTTTTTCTCAAGAATTTCATCCACCGTAGATTCAATGGTGGTAATGCCTTTGATATAGGTAAACTGGGTAAAAATAAAATGACAGGTGTCTTCAATGATTTTTCTGATATTTTTTCCAGGCTGATTGATCTCCTGCATGAACTGTTGCATCAATGCCAGTGATTCCATCTTCGAAACCCTTTCTAATTCCAACAGATGCAGGTCATTGTATGTAACGGTTTCCAGATCCTTGCTAAAAAGATCCAAAGGTATTTGTGGTTGATCAGGTGAAATGGTTCTGATGAGCAATTTACTTTCAATGATCAATTCTCTGTGGGCATTCAAAAGGTTGAAAGTGCCCACCTTATTGCCCCAATAGTCTGTATAGGTAAATACATCCGGATTGTCGGTAATGACCAGTTCATGTTGTAAGGTTTCCTGATCCCCCGATTGATAGGGAAAGATCATGATATTGTTCATACTTTCTTTAACCGGTCTGTCGTATTCGTATTTGGTGATGTGGTGTATCTTAAAAATCGGCATTCTGTTTTTGTTTACGAATAAGAAAAATAAGTCTGTCCGAGCATTCTGCTAAATTCATTCAACTCTTTTCTTATCTCTTTTAAAAATGGTTCCATTCCTATTTTGGATACTATTTCTAAATCAGAAAATTTTACATAACTGTGTAACCTGCCAAAAGAACGGCACAAGGGTGGTGTGCCTTCTACCGGATTGGTTTCAGTAACATCACAAAGGTATTTATGTGCCCTATCCAATGCATAATATAAAGAACGTGGGAAGTTTTTATCAAACAATACCTGCTGCGCTACATTACTGTTATGGTTTTGGTTGGTATAATTTTTCAAATGTAATTCATAGCCTGATAATGCCAATAATAAGCTTCTCCAGTAAAGAATATCCTGTTCCTTGGTTAAATCGTAGTTTACATATTGGAAGAAAATATTGGTAAAAGAAACAGTTGACAAACAACGTTCTGTAAACTTGCCCAAATTCATATAATTCCAGCCCTGTCCACGTGGCATGGTGCTATCGGTGATGCCACATAATTGGTCACTGCTGCTGATAAAATTATCTATGATCACAATGGCATCGGGTCCGGCTAATTTTTCTTTTAGGAAAGGATTATTAACCAGGTGATACAATTGATTTACTTGTTCCCAAACTTCTTTGGTTATCTGATCCTGCACACCCCTTGCATTTTCACGAGCACGGGTGATGATAACTTTCAAAGAATTCTGGTTGGTGCTATCTGTAAACATGTATTGCAAAACCGCAGTATCATTGGTTTGCAGTGTTTCAATCTCTTCGTCGGATAATTGTGTGAATATTTTCAACACTGGTTTCCAGGTAATGCCATTGGCCTGTACTTTATCAAATGAAAGTATATAGCTGGTTTTGATCAAACGCAGCATACCATCCGTTCTTTCCATATAACGTTGAAGCCAGAATAATGAGTCGGCAATTCTACTTAACATGGGTCTTACTTATTTTATAAATGATTTAAGGTTGTTTGGTTCCTAATGAATACTTATGAAAACATGCTTAATTATCAATCACCCAAGTATCTTTACTACCACCACCTTGCGAAGAATTTACCACTAGTGACCCTTCCCGCAAAGCCACCCTGGTTAATCCTCCCGGCA
>CALRUV010000166.1:0-8107 GCA_943371455.1 Chitinophaga pinensis
AGCACGTTACCATTACCTGTGATGCAGGGTGCACATGATCTGTATTTTACCTATCAGAATGCACAATTAACAAATGCCGAAGAAACAGGCATGCAATTCGATTGGTTTTTTATCACAGATCCTTTTCCAGGTAAAGGAATTGCTGGCTATGATAGTGCTGCTAAATATTTTACAGATCTGTTATTTTCCAGAAAAGCAACCATTACCCCGGTGATGGTAGAAAATCCATCTGCTTTATTTAGAAATACCCAGATCTTCGAAAGAGGTAATTGGTTGGTAAAAGGTAAAGCAGTAAAACCCGCTGTTCCCAGATCTTTGGGTGCTTTGCCTAAAAATGCACCCGCTAATAGAATGGGATTAGCCATCTGGGTAACCGATAAAAAAAATCCTTTAACTGCCAGAACAATTGTGAACAGAATTTGGGAACAATTTTTTGGTCAGGGAATTGCTGAAACCCTTGAAGATCTTGGCACACAAGGCATTCAGCCCACTCACAAAGAATTGCTGGATCATTTGGCCTGGAAACTCATGTACACCTACCAGTGGGATTTAAAAAAATTGATGAAAGAAATCCTGCTCTCTGCTACTTACCAACAGGATGCACGCATGACTAATAATGCTATTGAAAAAGATCCGTACAATAAATATTATGCAAGAGGTCCAAGGGTAAGGCTATCTGCCGAACAGATCCGTGATCAGGCATTGATGGTGAGTGGATTATTATGCGATAAAATGTATGGTCCCGGCGTTTTTCCTTACCAGCCAGAAGGTATCTGGATGTCGCCCTGGAATGGTGCAACCTGGAAAAAGAGTGATAGCTGCGATCAATACAGAAGGGCTTTTTACACTTATTGGAAACGTTCTGCACCCTATCCCTCAATGATCAGCTTTGATGGAACTTCCAGAGAGGTTTGCACTGCCAGAAGAATTAGAACCAATACTCCCTTACAATCGCTTACTACATTAAATGATTCGGCTTTTATTGAAGCGGCTCAATTTTTTGCGATCAAGATGCAAGAAACAGGTGCCAAAACTATTAACGAACAGATTAGTAAAGGGTATGAACTGGCATTCTATAAGCAAATAACAAATGATAAATTAAAGGTCTTTGAAAAATTATATAATAATGCGTTAACACGTTTCAAAACTGATAATGTAAAAATGAAACTGATGGCAGGGATCCATCAAAGAAAGCAAGATCCATCTTCAGCAGCTTTGGTTGTTGTTGCCGGTGCCCTGATGAACCTGGATGAATTTTTAACCAAAAACTAATCAGCACATTTACATGAGTAAGAACCACCAAAGAATTTTTGAAGAAGCACGTCAGAAACAGCTGGAATTAGTTACCCGCCGACTTTTTTTCAAAGAAAGTCTGCTGGGCATGGGTGGCATGGCTTTGGGTTCTTTTTTAAGTGGATGTAATTGGCTGGGTTCAAAAGATGCATCCGGATTGGTGTTTAATAGCGATAATCCTTTACTGCCGCAGTCGCCTCATTTTCCCGGTAAAGCCAGATCTGTTATTTACCTACATATGGCTGGCGCCCCTTCTCAGTTAGAATTATTTGACTTCAAGCCTGACTTGATGAAACTGGATGGACAGGATTGCCCGCAATCTTTATTGGAAGGAAAAAAATTCGCTTTCATACGTGGCGTTCCAAAGATGCTCGGGCCGCAAGCTCATTTTCAGCAACGAGGCCAAAGTGGTGCCTGGGTGTCAGATCATCTTCCTCATTTTGCAACGGTTGCCGATGAAGTAAGTTTTTTAAAAGCAGTACAAACAGATCAGTTCAATCATGGACCAGCGCAATTATTAATGCATACGGGAACACCCAGATTGGGCAGACCGAGTATTGGTGCATGGGCTACTTATGGCTTGGGTAGTGAAAATAGTAACCTGCCAGGTTTTGTAGTACTTACATCTGGCGGAAAATTTCCGGATGCTGGTAAAAGTGTTTGGGGTAGCGGTTTTCTGCCTTCTGTTTACCAGGGCGTGCAATGCAGAAGTGAAGGCGACCCAGTTTTATTTATCAAAGATCCGGCAGGTATGGATCGTGATTTGCGGAAGGCTTCTATTGATGCCATCAATGAGGCTAATCGCATCAGCTATGAAGAATTTAAAGACCCTGAAATAATTTCACGCATCTCTCAATATGAAATGGCCTATCGGATGCAGATCTCTGTTCCTGATGTGATGAATATCAATGATGAACCTGCCTATATTCATGAAATGTATGGAACAGAACCAGGTAAAGCTTCTTTTGCTAATAATGTTTTATTAGCAAGAAAACTGGTGGAAAAAGGGGTACGATTTGTACAATTATTTGATTGGGGATGGGACAGTCATGGAACAGATGAAAGCCTTGCTATCGATTACGGTTTCATTAATAAATGCAGAAGTGTAGACAGGCCAATAACTGCACTATTACTCGATTTGAAACAACGTGGTTTATTGGATGAAACCCTGGTAGTATGGGGTGGAGAATTTGGCAGAACACCGATGCAGGAAAATAGGGATGGCAAAAAAATGCCATTTAAAGGTAGAGACCATCATACAGAAGCATTCACTATGTGGATGGCAGGTGGTGGTATCAAAAAAGGAACCAGTTTCGGAGAAACCGATGAAATTGGTTATGCAGCAGTTAGTGGTAAAACAAATGCATTTGATATTCAGGCGACAATTTTAAATCAATTAGGATTTGATCATGAAAAACTTACCTATCAGTTTCAGGGAAGGCCTTTTCGGTTAACGGATGTGCATGGTAGGGTAATTAATGAAATAGTAGCCTGATGGCAAATTGTATGTTGGTCATCAGACCAACATAGGCGAGATTGTTTGTTGGTCATAAGACCAACAAAGGCGCAAAAAAAACATACAGGCAAATGTCATTTCGAAGGAGGAACGACTGAGAAATCTTAAACTTAGTATCGATTACTACTCAATCATAACCTTCCAAAACGACAAGTAAAAAATACAAGATGCAGTTAAACCGAAGAAAATTTTTATCTATGACAGCAACCCTGGGCACTGCAGCATTAACCCCTTTTGAAACATTGATGGCTTCAAAGCCAGTGTTTACAACACCTTCAGACTTCTCCTTAAAAATAATGGGAACCAATTGGGGCTTCCAGGGTTCGGTAGATGCGTTTTGTGCCAAAGCAAAAAAAGCAGGGTATGATGGTATTGAAATGTGGTGGCCTGCAACAGTAGAAGCGCAAAATGAATTATTTACAGCCCTTAAAAAACACCAGCTTGAGATAGGATTTTTAGCAGGTGGCTCTGATAATGATCCTGGCAAACATTTGCAGCAATTCAAAGCAATGGTTGATGGCGCTGCTTACCAGCAAATTCAAAAACCATTGTACATCAATTGTCATTCTGGTAAGGATCATTTTCCGGTGGAAGAAAATAGCAAATTCATTGATCATACCATTAAAGTGGCTAAGGAAACAGGACATATCATTTGTCATGAATCGCACCGGGGCAGAATTTTATTTGCTGCACATATTACCAAACAATACATCCAGAAATTTCCAGATCTGCGTATGACACTAGACATTTCTCATTGGTGTAATGTGCACGAATCTTTGTTACACGACCAGGAAGAAACCGTTCAGCTTGCATTGCAACATGTTGATCATATACATGCCAGAATTGGTCATCCGGAAGGCCCACAGGTAAACGATCCCAGGGCACCGGAATGGGAATCTGCCGTAAAAAGGCATCTTGAATGGTGGGACAAAATCATCCAATCAAAAATCAAGAATGGCGTTAAGCAAATGACCATACTCACTGAATTTGGGCCACCAGATTATATGCCCACACTTCCGTATACTAGGCAAGTATTGGCTGATCAATGGGCTATTAATGAGCATATGATGCATTTATTGCGTAAAAGATACCTTCCTGCACAATAATAGATATGGTACAAATAGTAGGAAATTTTCATCCTTTGATTGTTCACCTGCCAATAGGCTTTTTATTGCTTGCATGGCTATTTCAATGGCTAAGCTTAAAAGAAAAATATGCGTCTTTTATTGTAGCCGCTCAAACTGCTTATTTAGTTGGGGCTATCAGTGCAGTGCTTTCTGCTGTTACGGGATGGGCCTTAGCTTCTTCCGGTGAATATGAAGATGCATTACTCTTATGGCACAGATGGATGGGCATATTACTTGCTGTATTAGCAATAGTTGGTTATATACTTTCTTATAAACCAGATGCAGGAATTAAAAAATGGGTATCAATTTTTTCATTTATGGTTTTATTGGTAACCGGTCATCTGGGTGGAACTCTAACCCATGGAGAAGGCTTTCTTACAAAAGGGTTTAATGGTATTACCAAAGACAGTGTTCTAGTTGAAAGAAAGGTAATTCCTAATGTACAGGAAGCGATTGTTTTTGAAGATATCATTCAACCTATTTTACTGGATAAATGTGCCGGATGCCATAGCGCCAGAAAACAAAAAGGTGGTTTACGTTTGGATGGTAAAGAATGGATCATAAAAGGAGGTAAAGAGGGAGAAACTTTCGTGTCGGGTAATGCTGAAAAAAGTGAATTATATGAAAGACTGGTATTAAGTCCACTGGAGGAAAAACACATGCCTCCAAAGGGAAAAAAGCAATTATCAGAACAAGAAATAAACCTGATACACTGGTGGATAAGCACGAATGCAGGTTTTGATAAAAAAGTGCGTGCTATGGCACAACCATTAAATATTTTGCCGGCACTTCAGGCACTGCAAACTGCCAGTGTTGCCAAAGAAAAACCTTCTATTCCCGATCAGCCAGTGGATAAAGCAAATGAAGCTGATTTAAATAACCTGCGTAAGGCGGGCATCATCGTTTTACCTGTTGCAACAAACAGTAATTATTTGTCAGCCAATTTTGTGAGTATCCAAAAAGTAAATGAATCTGCAATTACTTATCTCAAGCAGATAGACAAACAATTGGTGTGGCTAAAATTAGGATCCGCGAATTTGACCGCTGATTCCTGGAAAATAATCGGGCAATGTAAAAACCTGACAAGATTAAGCCTGGAACATACCAATTTAACTGATGAAACCTTAAAAGAATTGAGTGATTTAAGCAATCTGCAATACCTCAACCTGGTAGGTACAAAGATCTCCGGAAAAGGAATGCTTTTATTGAAAGGACTAAATAAACTGGAAAATGTATTTCTCAGTCAAACTAAAATTCAGTCTCAGGAATTTGCACAACTGATAGCTGCTTTTCCTAAAACAAGATTCGATTCTGGTAATTACCAGCTCACTATTCTCGCAACAGATACACTATTAGTAAAAGCGCCAATAGTTAAAAAATAATTGCCACAGATTACACAGATTTGTACAGAAATATTCAGTGTAAATCTGTGTAATCTGTGGCAAAAAAACTATTTGATATCACCTACCATATTCGCTGGAATCACCCACTGATCAAACTCTTCAGCAGTAAGATAGCCTAATTTAACAGCCATTTCTTTTAAGGTGGTTCCTTCTTTGTGCGCGGTCTGTGCGATCTCTGCGGCTTTGTAATAACCGATCTTTGTATTTAATGCGGTAACCAACATTAGGCTATTGTCTACATGCTTTTTAATATTGGCTTCTATAGGAGCTAAGCCTATAGCACATTTATCATTAAAGCTTACACAGCCATCCCCGATCAAACGGGCGCTATGTAAAAAATTATAGATCATTACCGGTTTAAATACGTTTAGTTCAAAATGCCCTGTAGCGCCTCCAATATTGATGGCAACATCATTACCCATTACCTGGGCAGCAATCATGGTTAAAGCCTCACATTGTGTTGGATTAACTTTCCCAGGCATGATGGAAGATCCCGGCTCATTATCAGGAATAAATAATTCGCCAATGCCACTTCTTGGTCCGGAAGATAACATTCTGATATCATTGGCAATTTTCATCAGGCTAACCGCAACCGTTTTTAAAGCGCCATGCGCCTCAACAATGGCATCATGAGCTGCCAGAGCTTCAAACTTATTTTCTGCAGTAATAAAAGGCAGTCCGGTTAAACGGGCAATATGGCTGGCCACATTTACATCATAACCTTTTGGCGTATTGATACCGGTACCAACAGCAGTCCCACCCAAAGCCAGTTCACTCAGGTGGGCTAAACTATTATGAATGGCTTTCAATCCATGGTTCAATTGAGATACATAACCGCTTATTTCCTGACCCAATGTAAGTGGGGTGGCATCCATGAAATGGGTGCGGCCAATTTTTACCACATGCATAAAGTCCTTGCTTTTTTGAGCAAGGGTATCCCTTAATTTTTCAATACCTGGAATGGTTGTTTCCAACAAGATCTTGTAAGCTGCAATGTGCATGGCTGTTGGAAATGTGTCGTTAGATGACTGTGATTTGTTCACATCATCATTTGGGTGTAAGAATTTTTCTTTGTCGGCAAGTGAACCACCTTTTACCACATGACCGCGATAAGCCACTACTTCATTTACATTCATATTGCTTTGGGTACCACTGCCTGTTTGCCATACCACTAATGGAAACTGGTCGTCTAATTTTCCTGCTAATATTTCATCGCATACCTGCCCAATCAAATCAGATTTTTCTTTTGGTAATACGCCTGCATCCAAATTAGTTAAAGCAGCTGCTTTTTTTAAATAAGCAAAGGCTTTGATGATTTCTTTGGGCATTTTATTAATGTCCTGCGCTATTTTAAAATTGTCGATACTCCTTTGTGTTTGAGCGCCCCAATACACATCCACAGGAACATGAACTTCACCCATGGTGTCTTTTTCAATGCGGAATTCCATAATGCTTATTTTAAATGATTTTCTAAGATTTTGCCCCGCAAAGGTAAGATTTCTCAGTGGTTCTTGGGGCTAAATGAATCTTATAAATCAGTTTCGGTCATGGCTAAGGTTGCGATTTAAGCACAAATATTGTTGCGAAGAACCAAAGTGTTATATAACACAAATGAGTATATGGAGCAAAGAACTGTCACTTATGCCAAACCCTAGTTAGGGCTGGAATTGTTTCGATTAATTATATTGTTAAATGGTTGTAATGTTTTTTCTGAATTGGCAGTTTTAAACATATCTTTTATTAAATATTGCAAACTGTCTGGTGTTGCTTTTTCTAAATAGTGAATCATTTCTAAAGATGTTGTATAGGATGTGGTTTGATATTTAACTTTATCTAAATATTTCTTTAGTGCATTATTTAGTTTTTCTTCTCCTATAAATTCACTTAAAGTATAAAGTGCAATAGCCCCTTTTCCATAAGCAATATATGACTGCTCAGGATTTACCAAATACAGTGGTGCTTCTTCTCCTGTTTCTTCGGATCTTCCAGATAAGTAACGTGTTCGCTGTATATTCAAAAACTTTAACGCACTTTTTTTGCCATATTTCTTCTCATAGATCTTCGCAGTTATATATTCTGCCACACTCTCAGTTATCATAGAAGCACCTAAAGCATCAGCAGGAATGACCTGATTTCCCCACCATTGATGTGAAAGTTCGTGAGCTGCTACATAAAATGAAAGATCAATACCACCATCTTTTATATTGCTTGTATCGTTGATAAATCTAATTTCAGAAATTTGAATACAGTTACCAGCGGTAGTCGCGTAAGAACCTTCAGACCTTGAAAATTCAATAATTTGGGCTTGTTTGTGTTGATAAGATCCAAAAAAATAGGTGTTAAAATCCAACGCTGCTTTTAATCCATCTATCATTTGATGGATAGTATAAATATGTTTAGGATGATGATAAACGTTTAGGTCAACACCTTTATAATTTTCTTTCAATATTTCATATTCACCCGAATTAAATCCAAAAACAAATTTAATAGGGTTGTTTGTTTTGTAGTGAAAGTATCTTCTGCCATCCTTTAACCATTCATTTATCAAATTGCCCGAAGTAATAGCAATTTGTTTGGGCACTGTGCTAATAATTGCTTCAAAATGTATAAGGTCGGCATCAATACTTTGATAATGATTTCCAAAAGTTATGCTATCATTTGGTATTTTTTTCTCAGTTTGGGCAAAATATCCGAAACGGGGGAAAATATCGCTTTTGAGATATGTTCCATTTTTTAAGATGTTGGAATTCTGCACTAAAATTGAATTG
>CALRUV010000167.1:0-8036 GCA_943371455.1 Chitinophaga pinensis
GGAATATATTTTCGCAGGTCTATCTGCACATTTGAATAAATATAATCAGAACCCCAGAAAGAACCGAAACGATTAAAACTAAGCTGCGAGAACAATCCTTTGGTTGGTGCAAAAGCATTGTTTCTGGAATCATAAGAAATACTTCCGCCCAACCCGGTAACCTGATAACCTTCTTTGCCTTTTACTTTTTCTATATCAAAGAGTCCACCGGCTTCATAAGTAAGATCCCATACTTTTTGTGTTTCAAAAATCAGGCCTACAAACAAATGTGGGGCTACTTTGCGCAACAGATGCAAAAAAGTATAATACTGTTGAAATTTATAGGCTTCTTCCAAAGCATCTGGTGATTCAGGCCCCATCCCCCAAAATTTATCTGGAAAGGAACTGTAAGAAAATTGTTCGTTCAGAATATATTGCTCTTTTTTAAAATATTGGGTGCCTAAAAAAGCTGTAACCAATTGTTTTTTAGTAGTGTACAATACTAAAGCTTCAAAATTAGACGTTCTAGACAGCGTATCCTTTTTTGATACCCTAAAAGTATAAGCACCAACAGAACCAAATGCCCAACCAGTTTCAATAGATTTGGCAATTACCGGAAAAACGAGCAGTTGTTTTTGTTTTGTAGTATCTTTTTGGCAATAAATAGATTTAGAGGTAAATGAAAAGAATATACTGAGGAAAAAATTGCGTAAAAACATGGCAGTTAACAGCTAATATAGGCAGCAATTTAACCTTTATGTATGAGAGGAGGCAAAACTCTCTATAAAATGCTTAGATTTGTTCTTTTCTAAGATTAGAAGTATTTAACAGAAATATCATTATAAGATAACATTATAATAACAAACCACGCAAAGGAAGCAAGAATGAAAAAATGGGAAAGTCATTTTCAACTGGGGGAAACTGTAACATCCGAGCAGTTGGATTTCTTTGATGAGCATGGAGTGATCGTATTCAGAAATTTCATCAATAAAGAACAGGTAGCCACTTACTTATCAGAATTCCATAGGATAGAGACTGAATGGCTTGCCGAAGGCAGAGATAAAGTAAACGGTATCCCCCTCAAATTTGGTAAAGATGAGCATGGCAATAAAACCATACAGCGATCATGTTTCAGCTCACTTTTCAGTAACCAACTGCATAATTTATTAGAAGAACCTCGCTTAAAATGTTTAATGGCCTTTTTAAACCCTTATGAAGGCAGAATAGGAGAAAATGAAAAGGATGGATTGGTAATCAATAATTACATTAATACACCCAACAGCACTTTTACCCAGATGGGTTGGCATACAGATGCACCACGTGACCTTTTTTTAGGCCAAAAGATCATGCCCATGCTTAATGTTGGTATTCACCTGGATACTTGTCCATTTGAAAATGGCGGTTTAAGGGTATTACCCGGCACCCATAAGCAAAACATGCTGAAGCTGCTTTTTGGTAAAAAATATTTTATAGATAATAATGATGACAAGAAAGAAGTAGGTTTTGATATTCAGGCCGGAGACCTTTCTGTACATGATGGTCGTTTATGGCACAGGGTTAAGCAATCCCCCAAATTTGGCGAGGAAAGCAGGAGAAGGGTTATGTATGTACCATTTATCACCGGTAAATACAACCCTAAAACAGAAGACAGCAAAACGCCTTTCTACCATCGGTTTACAGGTAAGGTTCATCATTAAACAAATATTCTTTTACAAACATTATTAAAAGGGTCAACTTTGTGGTTGACCTTTTTTAATACAAATACCCATTATGAATTATGCTCTCATTACCGGTGCCAGCAAAGGGATAGGAAAAGCCATTGCTGAAGAACTGGCCAAACGCAAACATCCTCTTTTATTGGTGGCTCGATCAAAAGACTTATTACAAACATCTGCCGAATATTTTACCAATAAATATGGGGTAGAAACTGATTACCTGGCCATTGACTTAACCAATCCCTCCGCCCCTATTGAAATTTTGGAATGGGTAGAAAGGAAAGGATACAAGGTGGCTATTTTGGTTAATAATGCCGGTTTTGGTTTAGGGGGTCTTTTTGAAAAACATAATGCGCAACAACATAGCGATATGATGCAGGTAAATATGCAAGTACCGGTAGCTTTATGTTCTCTTTTTATACCCATGCTAAAAAAACAGCCTGAAAGTTTTATTCTCAATATAGCCAGTTCAGCTGCCTACCAATCGGTACCAGGACTAACCGTATATGCAGCAACTAAAGCCTTTTTATTAAGCTTCAGCAGGGGATTGAGTTATGAATTACGCAAAACATCCATTTCTGTTACGGCGGTTAGTCCGGGAGGCACAGACAGTGATTTTGCCAAAACAGCACAATTGGCAGCAAAAGCAGTAAAAGCAGGTGAAAAATTAAATATGTCGGCAGAAGCAGTGGCGAAGATTGCGGTTAATGCACTGTTTGCACGTAAAACCGAATTGATCATTGGCTTCGTCAATAAATTGGGTGCAGCTATGGTTTGGTTATTACCCAAGAAATTAGCAGAAATAACGGCAGCCGGACTGTATAAAGAAGATTAATTTAAGGCTTTGGTTTTGCCATTTCTTTTTTAGCCATTATATTTGCAATCCCAATAAGGTAAATGGCTGCGTAGCTCAACTGAATAGAGTACCTCACTACGGATGAGGGGGTTTTAGGTTTGAATCCTAACGCGGTCACAATTACATCTTCATTTAACAACGGAATCCTGTAAATCAATGATTTACAGGATTTTTTGTTTCACCACTTTTCGTTTAAACACGCTTTTGTCGGATTTCGCTTCACCATTCCGTCACCGGATTTCCGAATTTGTCACCAAAACCAAAAGCGATGTATAAAGTAAAGCTTGTGTTTTATCCTTACAAACAAAAAATACGTAAGAAAACCAATCAGATCCCTATCTATTTACGAATCAGAAAAGGGCCTGCCAAAGCATTTCGGACAATCGCCAGCCTTTAGTTCTTTTATATCCTTGTGCATAGGACAGGTATAAAACGTACTATGTTTTGAAGTATCTGGAACCCCACCTTTTTTCTGTAAAAAAATACTTGTAGCACATACAAATACAGAAATAATAAGAATGGCTAACTTTTTCATGTTTTATAATTTGAAATAAAATTAGCCAGACCTGTCTATCATAACCCTAATTTACATCACATGAAAACATGATTTTTGTCATGTTCATAAAAGCACATCTTATCTCCAGTCAAAATCGAATGATAGCTATAACGCGAGTCGCGCAATACTGATTTTTTTCAATTTTTCATCTGTCCACGCGAATAGTATGCTATTCCCGGATTTTGTCATTTGTGGAAAACCGCTGGATCTTGATTGGGAGGAGGATGCAATTGTAATAGATGGTTCTTTTGTTCCATCAGCATGAATTTTCGCTGCTTTTATTGCATCCCCTTCCATCCAACTCACCATGGCCGTTTTGTCATCTAGCAAAATAATATCTACTCGGCCAATAGTCTCCCCCTCATCAACACGGATCGGAGTACCAAAGCTTGCTCCACCATCGTGAGAAAAAATAACACTTACCTGTCCTTTTTTATCTGGCGATGTGAATCTTACTACGGCAAGATTATTACCCATTGCATCAACTCTTGGACCATTGACTGGACAGCCTGCGATCTTCCAATTGTCAGGAAAGATAGTTGTGGGTTCTGTCCATTGTCCGTTGATAAACCTAACAATTGAAATATCCCTGATTTCCGACTCAGAACGGTCGCGATAAATAACAACAGGACCATTTGCTGTGATTGCGGCTGTAGTCTGACAGCAATCACAAACCCGGTTATCCAATTCCCATTCTGCGGATTTTTTTCCTGCTGTGTCAATAATAGCCGCTCTCAGTGTCATTTGGCCATGGTGTCCATCACTATGACCACCTTCGCCTTCTTTAGCGGCGTTTCTTCCATCAAGCCACGCAACAAAAAAATTATTACCATATGGAACGAGTGACAAAAATCCATGTTCCGCTTTTTTCCCATCTTCATTAAGAATCGTGGGGGTACTCCAAACATTCCCACCATTTGCAGAGGTAACTAATTTTACATCATACGTGTATTTACCTTTTTCACTTTTTTCAAGAAAATGAGCAATCATATTGCCGGAGCCATCTGAAGCTAGCATGGGATAATCTGCCCAGTTTACAAACCAATTATCACCTGAGCTGATTATAGTTGGTTTGGACCATTTCTCTTCTGCGAGAACAGAGTATTTTAAAGAGCTTGTTCCTTTTGTTTTTTCGATCCACGAAAAATACACGGTGCCCTTTTTATCGGTAAACAGGTAGGGTTCAGCGCTTACGGAATCGGTCGGGGATTCCAGGTTGGTAATTACTTTGGGGAATCTGTCCCCCTTGGGAGTATTGTTACATGCCAGGATAAAGACGAAAAGCAGGCAACTGTATAATAGTTTAGTCATTTTGTTTGGTAATTTTTAAGATCATCTTGATATTACTAATATCATCCCAATTTCGCGCACCCATTTCTGAAAATACAAGCTTTCCCTGCGGATTAAAAATCAGGGTAGTCGGCAATGCCTGCACATTTAATTCTTCCATATTTTCAATATGGGTATACACAAATTTATAAGGATGTGATATTCGGAAATCGTAAGTTTCTGCCGCTGTTTCACCTGATGCTAATAAAAATAGTACCGGTGAGCTACCAAGAATGTTCTGCGCTTTTTGGATAGAAGGCATTTCCTCAATACAGGGTTTACACCAGGTCGCCCAAAGATTTAGGAAAACTGTTTTTCCTTTGTATTTTTCCATATCCAATAGCCTTCCGTTCGAATCCCTGAGTACCAGATTGTTAATTCCATAACTATCTTTTGCGAAAGACACCGGTGGCGTTTTATCCGGTTCCCGGCAACTAAGTACTCCCAGTAATAATAAAGTGCAACTTTGTATGACTCGCATTTTCACCAATTAATCTTTACAGGAATTTCAATGTATATTTTTTCCCAGGCTACCGCGATTTTCCAGTTATTGTTATTAACAGACTCTACGAAATATTGAAGCCTTTCGGTGGGGGCATGCTTTTTAGGTTTAACCTTTATTCTGATCAAATCCTCTTTTTCGTCATACTCTGTGGCAAGATGTTGCTTCCATTGCTTATTAATAATCACTGTCCATTCATTCTTCCCAGGGATAGTGAAAAAAGCATATTTACCCGCCGGGATTATCTTTCCACCAATCATAAGTGGTTTGCCGGTTTCAAGGGTGGTCGCATCATGCGCTCCGGTGACCCATACTTCATCAAAGGGAACCAACCCACCCCATATCACTCTTTTACGAACACCCGGCGAATGATAATTTATTTTGATACTGTCGCCATAGACAACACCAACTGCCATTGACTTGATACTTTTTTTTGTCGTGTCTTTCACCAAGTTTGGGTTGTAACAAACTTCTTCTTTGGCTGCCTGCTGTGCTTTTGCCGAGAAAAAAGAGATAAATGTGACAGACAATAGGATAAATAGTCTAGTGTAAATTTTCATAAAGTAGGTTTAGTAGATTTTTTTATAGCATTAATTATTTGAACCTCGCCAAATAAAGTGATGAACCGTTTTTGAATACATACATTTTCAAACCCGGCCTTAGCAATTAATTCTGGCAATAACCCTTTTGCATTTGCGCTTGTTGGTTGAAAGCCATCAAGCACTCTAATTGTATTAAAGAGCGTTCTTTGGCTTCACAAGGCGGAACGACCAAAATCGGCAATATGCAATTGCCCGTTTTTCTGTACGACCCTGAATAATTCGGCCAGTGCTTTTTTCTTATTCTCAGTGGTAAGGTGATGAAATACCAGACAGGAAAGAATTGTTTGAAAGTGATTATCCAAAAAGGGAAGCTGTAAACCGTCATAATTCAATAATTTGATATTCAGTTCCTTTTTCCTGACTTTAGCATTTGCTTTCTGCAATATTTCTTCATCAACATCAATTCCTGTTATATGAGTTGCGGGATACGATTCTTTTGCCATCATGGTTAAGGTGGCAGTTCCACACCCAAAATCTAGGACCTGCTGATTATATGTCAAACCTGCACCCCCGATCAATTCTTTTTTAATCCTTCTCTCTGGCATAGTAATGCCAACCAGCAAGTCATACAGTGGTGTGAGCCATTTAAATCGCAATGCCGGTATATAACTTTGTGTATTCATACAAATCGATTACATAGTACTATGTTTAATTTACAAGAGACTACATATCTTTTTGCTGTTGTGCATCGAGATAAGTTTTTAATGCTTTCTCGCCAAATAATTTAAATACTACGGGCGTAACAATCATATCCAATAAGGTTGAACTGATTAATCCGCCAAGTATAACTGTAGCAACCGGATATAAAATTTCTTTACCCGGCGCAGAAGCATCCATTGTCAGGGGAATAAGTGCAAATGCAGCTACCAAAGCTGTCATCAGAACCGGTACCATTCTTTCCAATGAACCACGTATAATCATCTTGTCGCCAAATACTTCTCCCTCATGCTGTACCAGGTGAATATAATGGCTGATCATCATAATCCCGTTACGGGATGCAATTCCCGTAAGTGTAATAAAACCAACCATGGTAGCAATGGAAAATACGCCACCCGTAAACATTACTGCAATCACGCTTCCAATTAAAGCTAGGGGAATATTGAGCATAATCTGCAAAGCAATCCGGCTGCTTTTGAAATGGCTAAACAACACTAAGAAAATACCGGCAACAGAAAAAATACTCAGGATAGTAATTAACTTAGTTGCAGATTGCTGGCTTTCAAATTGACCATCCCATTGCAGATAATAGCCTTCCTGCAAAGGCAAATCTTTTTTTACAGCTACCTGCATATCATTTACCGTACTACCTAGGTCACGGCCCTGCACATTGGCAGAAACCACTATGCGACGCTGGGTATTTTCATGATTTACAGCATTGATGTTATTTTCCAATTCAATTATAGCAATTTCCCTAAGTGGAATTAAAGAACCGTCTGATGCTGCTATCTGTGTATTACGTATAGCTTCGAGGTTGCTTCTAGTGCTATCATCCGTACGTAATACAATATCAAAACTCTTCTGGCCATCCAATATCTGGCTTACGACTTTACCATTGTAAAAAACTTCAAGTTCATCGGCCACTTTGCCTACCTGTAATCCATAACGCTGAACGGCTAACCGGTCAAGCTTAATCATTAACTGAGGAACCATTACCTGGTTTTCTACCTGTACATCAACTACCCCGGGAATAACACTGATGACGCTTTTTAATTGTTCTGCATTAGTGCGAAGCGTTAATAAATCATTCCCGAATATTTTCACGGCCACCTGGGCCCTGACTCCTGATAACAGGTGATCAAGGCGGTGAGAAATGGGCTGACCTATATTTACGGTTACGCCCTTTAATACCGATAAATTGTTACGGATGTCCTCAAGTACCTCGGTTCTCTTACGCCCACCGGGTTTAAGTGCCACATCAATTTCAGAATAGCTTGGGGGTTCTGCATGTTCATCAAGTTCTGCTCTGCCTGTACGCCTCGATGTAAGCGCAACTTCGGGCACTTTTAATATTTGTTTCTCCGCAATCGTACCTAACTTATTGCTTTCGGGAAGAGAAGTGCCGGCTGGTGCCACTACATTAATGGTAAAACTACCTTCATTAAAAGGTGGAAGAAACTCAGTACCAAAAAACGGTACCATACTTATAGCAATGATAATTAAAACAATGGCAGTACCTGCTACCAAACGTGTTCGCTTTAATCCCCAGTGCAATAATTTCAGGTCCTGCTTTTTAAGCCAGCGTACGAGGCCGCTATCGGGTTCATGGGCTGCATCAACCGATTCAATACTTTTTTTCTTTCTCCAGAATGCCAGATTAATGTGCTTCAAATGATTTTTCTTACCCAGTAAATAACTGCACAAAACAGGTGTAACTGTTAATGATACTACCAACGAAGCAATAATAGAAGTTATGTAGGCAATACCCAGCGGAGCGAATATTCTTCCCTCTATTCCCTGCAAATAAAACAAGGGGATGAAAACCAGTACTACAATAATA
>CALRUV010000168.1:0-7972 GCA_943371455.1 Chitinophaga pinensis
AACACTGCCTCCCGGGCTATTGATATACATTTGAATATCCCTCGTTCTGTCTGTACTTTCCAGAAATAAGAGCTGGGCAGTTACAATATTGGCTACATAATCATTAATGCCTTCGCCCAGGAAGATGATACGGTCCATCATCAGCCTGCTGAAAACGTCCATACTGGCTACATTTAAAGGCCTTTCCTCAATGATGTATGGGGTAAGGTTAGTAATACCCTGATGCCTGTATTGGTGTAAGCTGGCACTACTAATGCCCCGATGGTTGATGGCATAATTTTCGAATTCTTTTCCTATGTTCATTTCTGGTAATTTTCGCTTTGAAGATAAGTGATTTGGCATTTCTGAATGTTTCTACAGGCAAATACTATGCAAAATCGTTAAACCGACACTTAGTCAGACAAATTGGATATTCCCAATAAAGCTAAAAAAAAAGAAAGCCGAACTAAATACGGCTTTCAAATTCTTATGATAGTTGCTTTTTAGAGTTGGATCAATGGTGGTGGTGCAATTTTTTAGCAAAATCTTCGGCATTGATAGCTTCTTCTTTTGCAGAAACCAACGTTTCCAGGGTATTGAAAAGCTTATCTGCACTGATGCGGTGGTAGCTATCTTCCACAAATTTGCGGTCCTGCATCATCCTGTTGGCATAATCATCTACCCATTGCTGGTTATCGCCCATGGCACCCAATTGGTTACCCATATAGCTGAATAATTGTTGTTTGGCAAATTCGCGGATATCATCTGGAAGTACTTCAATCTTGTTTGCCTCTATTAGTTTACCACTAACCAATGTCCATTTTAACTGGCTTGAAAAATTAGGGTAATCCGCCTCTGCCTCTTCGGCAGTTTTAGGTTGTTCGCCACCATTTTGTAACCAGCGTTTCAGAAAATTTTCTGGAAAATCCATCTTGGTATGGTCTACCAGATAATGATAGATCTGGTCAAAAACCTGGTTTTTGGACTGTATATCAAAATGACCTTCGATCTCTGCTTTAACCTCATTGCGGAAATCTGCTTCTGTTTTGATCTCTTTGTTTGGGTAAACGGTCAGAAAGAAGGTTTCATCCATAGCAGCTTTTTCAATTAAGCCAACTTTGGTGATCTTAAGGTTGAAATATTTGTCACCATCTTCTTTTGTCAAGCCAAGATCTGTTAGGATAGCCTCTTTTTCTTTGTCTTCAAAAGCTTTGCTTAATTGTATCACAATGGCATCATCCTTCTTTTTACCCATCAGGTTTTTACGAAAATCTTCCTGAAAATATTTAACCAACAAAGAATTGTCTTTTGAAATGCCACCTTCTACAATGTTACCATCTGCATCAGACTCTATGAACGTCACATTTAATACATTGTCTTCGCCTGTAACTTCTTCTGGGTCGGTCATTTTACCATTGCGGATCTGCAGTCTCTCTACTTCTTCCTGAATCATTTCATCCGTAACATTGATTTTGTAACGGGTTACTTTTATGGATGCCGGATCAACCTCAAAGCTGGGTTTCAAACCAATCTCAAAAGAGAAAGTGTAATCAACCGGGTTATTCATATCAAGCTTAGACGCATCATTGTCTAAAGGAAGTGGCTGCGCAAAAATGTCTAATTTTTCATTATTCAGGTAGGCATTCAGTTCTGCTTCTACTTTTTTCAAGATTTCATCACTAAAAACACCCTGACCGTACATCTTTTTTACCAGCCCTGCAGGTACCATACCTTTTCGGAAACCGGGAATATTGGCAGTTTTTGCATACTTTTTCAAGTTCTGCTCAAATCCGTTAAAATAATCTTCTTTGCCAAGCTTAACGGTAAGCTTATCGTTCAATAATGCAATGTTTTCTCTACTTACAGATGCCATATAGTTGGTTTTGTGCTTAAAAATTTGGGCTGCAAAGGTAAGGTATTGTGGCGATTGGTGACTAAGGCTTTCAATTTTAATAACTTCACAATTACTAAAAAAACAAAAGACCCTCATTCGGGTCTTTTGTAATCAATTGGAAATCAATTAGTGCGGATGACAGGGGTCGAACCTGCATGCCTCACGGCGCCAGATCCTAAGTCTGGTACGTCTGCCAATTTCGCCACATCCGCCTCTTTAAATGATGGGCATTACACCCTTCACTTATGCTAGGAGCGCAAAAATAAGGGATTTTGAAAAAAGCTTCAATTTTCTTTCTTTTCAAGGTTTTTTCTTTTTGCTTTATTTTTTTGCAGGCTTTAATAATAGGCCTTATACTTTATTTAGTAGGTTTCGCTATTTCTCTTCTTTTTGGTTTTCAATTTTTTAAAAGCTGGTTTATTGCATCATCTTCACTTACACCTGATTTTTTAAAACCTACAAGATTCACTGTTTAGACATTGTTGTGTCCAATTGGCATTAATTTTATTCCATAGAAAAATAGTTTTTTATAATTAAGGATAAAAAGATCTACAATTATTGGTCATTTTACATTATTTACCTTTTTAGGACTTGTAACTGATATAAATCATATTCTAATCTGCATATTATCATTTTTTGAACTTTTTAGCAGCTATACTTTTGTTGTTGTAATTAATTACTGTTTAAACACTATATCATTTTCCAAATTCTAAAACCATTCGCTATGCATCTTTTCAAAAAATACAACTTAGTTAAAACAGCCTTATTGATCCCTTTTCTGTTGGGTGTTGTGTCTGTTTTTGCACAAGTAAAGTATAATAATAAGAATACTGCTTCTTTAACGGTAAGCGGCACATCTACACTGCACGACTGGGATATGAAAACCCCACGGGGCAATTGTGAAGCAATATTCACCTTTTCTGCAGCCGGTGTTCCTACTGGCGTAAGTGGGCTAAGTTTTTCTACGCAGGCCAAAGAATTGAAGAGCGGACATGATGCCATGGACAAAAACGCTTACAAGGCTTTAAAAGTAGATAAGAATCCTACCATTACTTATACGGCAGCAACAGGTACTATTACAGCAATTAATGCATCAGACTTTTTAGTAAAGACAAATGGTAAACTTACCATTGCTGGCAAAACCCTGGATGTAGAAGTTAATGGAACCTGTAAATTGAATGCAGACAAATCTATCACCGTAATGGGGTCTAGAAAGCTTGCTATGAAAGATTTCGACATGTCTCCACCAAGTTTTATGCTGGGTACTATCAAAACCGGTAATGATGTAACCTTAAAATTTGATATGGTTCTTCACAAATAATACATTTTTAACACTATCTATTAACCCAAAATTATACTAATTATGAAAAATTTATTTAACAGGATTACAAAAAGTTTATTGATGCTACTGTTCGGGGTACTACCTGTTGCCCTTCTAGCACAACAACCAAAAATTGCCAATTTCCGTGCTTATGACCAAACCGGTATTAACGTGTTTGAAACAGGAAAGGCTGACTCCGTTGCTTTTGATGGCCTGAAAGTTAGATGGGGTGCGGGTTTTACCCAACAGTTTCAAAATCTCAAACATGAAAACCCAGGTGCGATCAATAATACCGGAACCGGTGCTAATCGTTTGTATCCATTGAAAAGCGGTTTCATGACTGCTCAGGCTAACCTGAATATGGATGTTCAATTAGCAGATGGTATCAGACTGAATGTGTCTAGTTATCTATCTTCTCGTCACCACAACGAAACCTGGGTAAAAGGAGGCTTTATACAATTTGATAAAGTACCATTTAAAGGACAGTTCTGGAATGACCTGATGAAAATTGCTACCGTAAAAATAGGCCACTTTGAAGTGAACTACGGTGACCAACACTTCCGTAGAACTGATGGTGGTCAGGCATTGTACAATCCTTTCATGGACAACTATATCATGGATGATTTTGCAACTGAAATTGGTGGCGAAGTGTACCTGCAGAAAAATGGCTGGTTAGGAATGATTGGTCTTACAAGTGGTATGATAAAAGGTAGTATCGATTCTGCTCTTGTTACTGTAGCGGATCCAAATTTAAGTCGGAATCCTTCTATCTATCTGAAAGGTGGATTTGACAAAAAACTGGATAAAAATGTAAGGTTACGTTTGATGGCCAGTTTATATACCAATAGTAGTAATGCGGGAAGCGGACTAACCTTGTTTGGTGGCGATCGCACTGGGTCTAATTACCAGAATGTAATGGAAAAAGGTGTGCCGGGTGCATTACCATCCTTAACAGCTGTAGCATTTTCAGGTAGATTCAATCCAGGGTTTAGCAAAAAATTGACTGCTTTCATGTTCAATGCATTTTTAAAAGTAGAAGGTTTTGAATTCTTTGGTACTTACGAAACTTCACAAGGAAGAACCAAAAATGAAACTGCTGATAGAAAAGCCAATCAGTTTGCAGTTGAAGGTGTTTACCGTATGGGTAAAACAGAAAATCTATTCGTAGGTGTTAAATACAATACTGTAAATGCTGCTTTGGCCGGATTTACTAATGATGTAAAGGTTCAACGTACAGCGTTTGCTGCCGGTTGGTTCCTTACTAAAAATGTATTGCTGAAAGCTGAAATTGTGAATCAGAAATACCTTGATTTCCCTGCAACTGATTATCGTGCAGCTGGTAAATTCAGTGGTTATGTGATTGAGGCAGTAGTTGGATTCTAAATTTTGGGTATTTTTTATAGTGTAAGATAGCCGGATGAATTAATTTCATTCGGCTATACTTTTTTAGCTTCATATATTCGCAATCGATGATGAGGAAGCAGTATCTTTTTATTTTTCTAACTATTGCACTGTCCATTGCATTTCGTTATATAGATGATAAGGCAAGATGGGTGGTGCTTCCAGGCAGTAACCTGCATGTAAATGGAAGTACCAATATCAATAATTTTGCTTGTGAGATCACTGATTATTTATTGCCCGATACGCTTATTTGCAATAAACTGAATGCAAAGGGACAGGTTTTGGCGATGAGGGGTAAGATGGATCTGGCTATCGCTGATTTTGACTGTCACAATAAAATGATGACCAACGACCTTCGAAAAACGCTTAAGTACAAAGAGTTTCCTAATTTAACCATTCAATTTATTTCGCTCAATAGTTTCCCCGATTTCAGGCATCCTGTTAGTATCACTGGTGTGGTAGATATAAGCCTGGCAGGTGTTAAGAAGCGATTTGATATCAGTTACCTGTTTACGATAGATCCACGTCAGCAACTGCATTTAAAAGGGGCCAGGGCCATTAATTTTACTGATTTTAACCTTACGCCTCCCAGTAAAATGGGTGGCATCATCAAAGCGAAAGACCTGCTGAATGTAGAATTTAACCTGAACCTGAAATCCTTGTAATGCTAGTTTAAGGATTCATTTTGGCAAAAATGATACCCGCCATAGAAGATTGTAAGAAACCAAAACCCAGCCAGGAAAGTACCATTGTTTCCGATACATCAATCTGACTGTAAGTCATCCACATAATGGGTAAAAGCCCTGCTAATGAATACATAAATCCGAATTCCAGGCCACGTAAAATAATGGAGCCTTTGAAGATTGATTTAGTTCGTTCCCAAAACCAGGCCAAAGCAAAACTGATCAGTAAGGAATGGGTATAGAAGAAAAAGTCTCTCGATCCATCCGAAATAAAAACATTACTAAGGTATTCTATAAAAAAGGAGTTGAGTAATTTACTGTTAACCGCAACAAATAAGCCGCCATAAGAAAGAATGGAAAGTACCAATCCGGCTACCAAACCACTGAGCAATATTTTTTTCATATTGTCGAATTGACAATAAAATTAGTTGATTTATTTTGTTGTGTATTCATTTTAGGTAGGATGATCAATAGTTACATAAAAAAGAGCATAATATAATACTCTTTTTTTAACTGTTTTACTATGATTTTATTGGTTACTTCAATGTACACTGAGCCATGCTAACTTCTTCCATCAGGTCGTTATAACCTACAACCAATCCCTGTATCTTAACCTTAGCGCCAACGCTAAGATCTTTGATCCTGTTTACCTGTGTTGAATCAATATTGCAGGCAATGCCTTCAAAAGAAACAGTAACGCCAGAAATGCCAGCTATATCACCTTCTAACAATACTGTCTGATTAATATATTTTGTTGCTGCTGCGGTAGCATTGTCTTTATACTCCTTTAAAAAAGCAGCGGTAGTTAATTCAAATTTGGCCTTTTCAGTGGAAGGGTCCCTGTGTTTTACAGATGAGGTAAGTGCCATACCCAGGTCCACAACCGTTTGTGTAAACTTTTCCCTATTTGTTAGTGCCCATATAATAAAAATGAGCAGAAGGGCACCCAGGCCAAGTAGAATCTTTTTTTTCATAATTATTTTATAGAGGTGAATAATAGAATATCAGCAAAATTGGGATAAACATTTAGAAAAAAACATGACATAATGCACCGATAAAAGTGATTAAAATCATATAAGGGAATGATTTTGTACATAAAAATTACTTTTTTATGACAATAGCTTTGTGTATCTGAAGGAGCAAAAAAACAGAAAAATAGATTCATTTATTTGTCGATTGCTTTCATTTTTAATACTAAAAAATCAGTATATGAAACAAAAGGGTTCCTACCAAAAAAGCTTCCTCGGCCTTTTATTACTACTGTTCTTTTCTCTATTGCTGGTGCAGTGTAAAAAAGAAGGGCCCAATGCATTAAGTGTTTCACGTGCTTTGGTTAATACGCCCGATTCAACCATTTTTTCGCCATTTTATGAAACTACGGTTGTGCCTTATGCCGATGCTACGCCTGGCGTAAATGATGTAATTGTAACCAAGAGTGTGCAATCTATTATCAAGAGCAATTGTGTTTCTGCCTCTTGTCATGGCGGTACTGGTGTTAAACCTTATCTAGATTCTTATGCCAGTGTTAAAGACATGGTGGTGCCTGGTAATCCGGAAGCTAGTCAATTATTCCAATTGATTACTACCAGTGATTTCAATAAGGCAATGCCCCCGGTTAATTATGGCGTAGATCTTACGGTTTCTGAAAAGTCAATGATCTATAACTGGATAAAAAACGGTGCTAAGGAAAAGCCAGGTTTAGATGATTATCGTCCAGCCGCTGTTGCCTTACTCACTATTGGTTGTTCTTCTGCCAATTGCCATAATCAGGCAACCGCTGCAGGAGCATGGGCAAGAAAAGGTTTGTTATCTATAACATCAGCTGATACCAGTACTTATGTTTATATCGATCCTGTATCTGGTTTAAAGAGACTATATGCACAATTAAAGGAACCAACTTTAGCAAAAGTTTGGAATGCCTATAAAGACAGTGTTAGGAAATTTTACGCCGATACACTGGCAAATGCTAGTTTCAGACCTTACAAAACATATACAACACCTGTTTCATCTTCCAGTACCAGGGGGCCATTAAATACTTACGATGATATTTTAATAGATATATTTTATCCAAAATCTGTTCGTTCAAATTCAGGTGTAGTGTATTCTGCCGGTGGTAAAAATTTCTATGCAAGAGGCGATCATATGAATGCTGCCAGTACCATGTTATCCCGTTGTGATTCAACTATCTTAGTTGCAAACCCTCGTACTAAAGTATTTTCTGCCAGCCATCAGGGCGATATGGCTTATGGCGACGGTGGCCTAAGACCTTCTGAGATTGCCATTGTAAAAGGATGGTATTTCGGTGATCCCAATATTCCGGATGTTTGGAAGTTTGGAATAGATGGTAGCGGTATTTTCAAATATAGAAAAACTGGAAAAATCATCACTAAATAATCCTCAAAAGTTAAAACGTATTTTATGAATAAAGTATTGATTAGTCTGGGAATAATAGGTGCTATTTTTCTTTTCTCCGGCTGTTATAATAACCAAAAGGATATCACAGCACCTACAGCAAAATCCTTAACTACTATCTCATTCAGAGATGATGTGGTACCTATCTTGATATCAGGTGCCTGTGGATGCCATAATAATGGAACTACCAGGGCCCTGCAGTTTTCTGTAAAAGACACCATCTATTATTCTTTAATTCTTGCCAGATCAGGTGTTTATAACGATATGGTAAATGGTAAAGAT
>CALRUV010000169.1:0-7921 GCA_943371455.1 Chitinophaga pinensis
GAGATCATTTTCAAACTGCCGATTTCTTTATTTATAAAATTTTACACAAACCGCAGATTTCGTGGAATCCTTAGCAGCAAAGGATTTGGATCTAATAGGCTTCTATGATCTAGCTTTTATATCTTTGTAATGCTACAAACCCGAGCTATCGTTCCACCAATGGTGGGAAGGAAAGTCCGGACAGTATAGAGCAACCCACCGGATAATAGCCGGCCCCCGCGGAAGCGCGGGGCGAGAAAGTGCCACAGAAAATAACTACTTCCGGTGAAAGCCGGGAGAAAAGGTGAAAATGTGAGGTAAAAGCTCACGGTTTTCCCTGGCAACAGGGAAAATGGGTAAACCTTGGGTACTGTAATGCCATATATAGGACTGTTTGAAGGCGGCTCGCCTGAGGCCCCGAGTAATTTCGGGACACAGTCCAGGGTAGGCAGCAAGATCTTGTTAGTAATAACAAGGCCAGATAAATGATAGTTTAGAAACAGAATCCGGCTTATGAGGTTTGTAGTATTTTATTAGTTTCTAGTTTTTGATTTGTAGTCTGTGGTTATTTTGGTTTATAGTTGTAAACTTAATTACTAACTACAGACCACAAACCCTAAACCACAAACCATTACATTTGCACCTATGACACAAGAGCAACTAAAAGTTTTAAGGGACCGTGTTTCCGTCCTGAGGAGGTTTCTTTGACGTTGAGAACCGATTATATAAAGTAGAAACAGACAGACAGCTTTCCCTCTCTCCAGGCTTTTGGGACGATAATGTTCGTGCCACAGCCATCATGAAAGAAATTAAGGTAAATGAATACTGGCTCAAGCTTTACCAGCAATTAGAAACTGCGGTGGAAGATTTTGCCGTTTTATTTGATTTTTGGAAAAGTGGCGATACTTCTGAAGAAGAAGTGAAACAAGCTTTTGATATTGCCGTACAGCAAATTGAAGATGCTGAATTTAAAAGCACGTTGAATAAACCGGAAGACGAATTACCAGCAGTTTTACAAATTAATCCCGGTGCAGGTGGTACAGAAAGCCAGGATTGGGCAGAAATGCTATTGCGCATGTACCGCATGTATGGCGATAAACAGGGCTGGAAAGTAACGGAGATTGATTACCAGGAAGGTGATGGTGCAGGTATTAAATCTGCAACCATACAATTTGATGGTGAATTTGCTTATGGATTTTTGAAAGCGGAAAGCGGCGTGCATAGGCTGGTTCGTATTTCTCCTTTTGATAGCAATGCCAGAAGACATACTTCTTTTGCATCTGTTTATGTATATCCTTTAATTGATGATAGCATAGAGATCAATGTAAACCCAAGTGATCTCGAATGGGCTTTTTACAGAAGTGGTGGCAGTGGTGGTCAGAATGTAAACAAAGTAGAAACAGCTGTAAGGCTCAAACATATACCCAGTGGCTTTATTGTGGAATGTCAACAGGCGAGAACACAAGGTGAGAATCGGGAACTTGCCATGAAGATGCTAAAAAGCCGTTTATACGAAGAAGAAATGCGGAAAAAGCAGGAAGTTTTAAATGCCAACAATGCCAGCAAAAAGAAAATAGAATGGGGTAGTCAGATTCGCAGTTATGTTTTTCATCCCTATAAAATGATCAAAGATCACCGAACAGATTACGAAGTAGGTAATGTTGGCCCCGTTATGGATGGTGAATTGGAAGGATTTATTAAGGCATATTTGATGATGGAAAAAGAGAGTGGAGTGAATAGTTAAAAGTGAATAGTTAAAAGTTAATAGTTGTATTAAATAAATAGACTTTTAACTATTCACTTTTAACTTTTAACTCACTAAACGTTTACCGTAATATACTTGACCAAACTTCTTTTAGCAATCGGTAACAGGGTTTCTTCTAAGGGTAAACAAAGGTCTGTTTCTACTGCATATACGGCAGGATTAGGGAAGTCAGAACGGTTCCTGATCAGTTCTGCTTTGATGGTATGGTAAGAATTTACGAAATTTCTTTGCCAAACATCTATAAAGCTTGTTTTGATACTCCTGTATTTTTCATCGTGCTTTTCAAAAATGGTCAAACGGTATTCGTACACCCAGGTGTTTTTGCATTTCCCCTCGCATAACATAAAATAGCCTTCCTGGTGATCTAATGGCACAATGCCTACAGGTTCTATATTAAGGTTGGTTTCAATAAATTCATAGATCTCTGTACCATTCGTGATGGTTTTTTCCATTGTAGAGGATGCATAGTTGATAATATCCTCTAACTCTTTCATCAGCTCATCATCTTCCACCAGCGATTCATATAAAATTTGCAATTTTTCTATTTGAATGCCCGTAAGCCTTTTGGGAAATTGTTCCTGCAAGTATTTTTTATTGTGTTTAAAAGCAATGAGGTTGTTGTAATGAAAGATCAGATCGGCAAATTGAGGATAAAGCTTTTTTTCGGAAAAGTACTTTCCAATTTCCTGCAAATATGCCAAAAGGGTATATTTTTTTAATTCAAAATCAATGTACCCGTCTGCAAACCATGTTTGTGATAAGGATTTCATCTTGAATGATTTAGTTATTTGAATTTACTTATTAGATTAAATAGTTAAACAATTTGTTTACACACACTATGTGAAAAAATAGGAAAAAGGCAAAAAAAAATCGTCGATCTGGGTTAAAAAAATGATTTCAGATGGCCATGTTTTTTAAAATCTAGAAGCTATTTGTTAAAATGAATTGCAATAAATGCTATCATAAAGCAAATTTGTTTACATCTACATAACTATTTAATTACATTAAATTAACCTTGTTTATTTTTTACACTTTTTGATTCAAAAAACTTAAACTGATTTTATTTTTAGTTAACATTAACAACATTTTATGTTAACACTGTTTGGATAGTTTTGCTTTTATCAAATAACCAAAAATTGATTATGAAGCTGCAATCTATCCACTTTATGAAATTTGTATTGTCGTTCTCGGCAATCCTGTTTCTTTCCGGAATGCTTACTGCACAAACGCTGCAAGTAAGGGGAAAAGTAACAGACCCGGTAACAAAGAGTCCAATTGAAGGAGCCACCATCCTTCTAAAAAACACAAAAACTGTTACCAGTACCAATGCTGATGGTACCTTTACCATCAATGCGCCAGCCAACAGTAAGTTGGTAATTTCTTCGGTTGGTTTTCAGTCAAAAGAAGTTGATGCTTCTGCTGACCTATTGAGCGTTAACCTTGACCCTTCAGTTAAGCAATTAGAGGAAGTGGTGATCACAGCCTTGGGTATCAAGAAAGAGAAAAAATTAGTAAGTTATGCTACACAGGAAGTAAAAGGAAGCGACCTTATCAAAGCAAGGGAGCCAAATCCAATCAAC
Source organism: Chitinophaga pinensis (assembly GCA_943371455.1). GTDB lineage: Bacteria > Bacteroidota > Bacteroidia > Chitinophagales > Chitinophagaceae > Sediminibacterium > Sediminibacterium pinensis_J. Next base: position 3,325 of record CALRUV010000169.1, read on the forward strand.
TCTCTGGTGGGTAAAGTAGCCGGACTTTCCGTTGGTGCTTCAGCAGAATTGTTAGGTCGTCCGCAAGTATTACTACGAGGCTCTAATATTGATTTATATGTAATTGATGGTATTCCTATCAACTCTGATACCTGGAATGTTTCTCCTGATGATATTGAGAACATCACTGTATTGAAAGGACCAGTGGCATCTGCCTTGTATGGTTACCGCGGACAAAGAGGTGCCATCATCATCACTACTAAAAAAGGTTCTAAAGACAAGCGTGGTTACTCTATTGAATTTAATAGCAGTACCATGATAGACAAAGGTTTTATCGCATTACCAAAAACCCAAGATCTATATGGTCCTGGCGACCATGGTAAATATGCATTTGTTGATGGTAAAGGAGGTGGATTGAATGATGGTGACTATGATGTATGGGGACCAAGATTTGATGGTCAGTTGATTCCTCAGTATGATAGTCCGGTTGATCCGGTTACAGGTGTTCGTAAAGGCACACCTTGGACTGCCAGAGGTAAGGATAATCTATCCAGATATATTGAGGCGGGATTATTAACTACCAATAACGTTGCCGTATCATCCAGCACTGACAAGTATGATATCCGTTTTTCATTGTCGCATACTTACCAGAAAGGAATTGTTCCAAACACACAATTGAACATTTCAAACTTCAATATAAATACAGGATATAGGTTTAATGACAAATTAAAACTGGATGCACAATTGAATTACAACCGTCAGTACACGCCTAATTTTCCTGATGTTAACTACGGACCTAATAGTATGATTTACAATATCACTATTTGGGGTGGTGCAGACTGGAACATCGACGACATGCGCAATTACTGGCAGCCCGGTAAAGAAGGTGTTCAAAGTAATTATGCAGAATATCAGCGTTACCACAATCCATATTTCATGGCATATGAGTGGCTGAGAGGTCATTACAAAACCGATGTTTACGGATATCTTTCTTTAACGCAGAAAATTGGAAAGCATACTGAGATCATGGGAAGAACAGCTGTAACTACTTATGATATCCTGCGTACTGAAAAAATGCCTTTTTCTGCACATCCTTATGGACGTGAAGAAGGTAGAGGTGATTACAGAGAAGATAAGCGTAACCTGTTTGAGAATAACACCGAGATCATGGCCAAATACAACAATCGTTTTGGAATGATTGCCCTTAACGGTTTTGTAGGTGCTAACATCAGAAACTTTGCCTACAAATCCAGCTTTGTAACTACTGATTATTTGAACGTACCTAATGTGTATACTTTCGCTAATAGTCGTAACCCTGTTAGGGCATACAGCTTTGCGAGTGATATGCGCGTATTGAGTGGTTACTATTCATTTGATGTTTCTGTTGGTAAATATTTAAACCTGAATACAACAGGTAGGGTGGATAAATTATCTACTTTGGATAAATCCTATTTTTATCCTTCTGTTTCCGGTAATACCATTATCACAGATTATGTAGAGCTTCCAGAAGTAATTTCCTTCCTAAAAGCACGCGCTTCTTATGCCAATGTGAAAAGTGGTGGATCTTCCGTTACATCTTATATTGGAACTACACCTAATGCTACTTATCCAATTGGATATGGTGAGCAGTATTCTTCCTCATATGATGGACCTACTTATTCATTGGCTACTCCTTACACTACTGCTTTGGGTTATAATAACCAACCTTATGCAACCTATCCTAATAATATCATTGATCCGGCCATTAGTCCTGATAGCCGTACCACCATTGAAATGGGATTGGATATGAAATTCCTGAAAAACAGGATTGGTCTGGATATCGCTTATTATATAAATACTGATGGACCGCAGATCTACAATAAACCTTTATCACAAACCACAGGTTATAATTCTTATGTAACCAATGCGGTTAAAACAAAAACAAAAGGTATTGAGATTTCAGTAAGTGGTGTTGCAATTAAGAAGAAAGATTTTTCATGGGATGTGTTAGTAAACTTCAGCAGGTATCGCAGAACATTGTCAGAATTACCTGAAGGAGTTAGTATACTAAACAATTTTTATAGTCAGGGTGATAGACTAGACAAAGTATATGCTTCTTCTTACGTTAGAACACCAGAAGGAGAAATCATCAATGATGCAGGTGGCAGACCTATTGTTGCACCTGTAGCACAATTCAGAGGTCATGCTGATCCTGATTGGGTTTGGGGTATTAATAACAGGTTCTCTTATAAAAATTTCACCTTCTCTTTCCAGTTTGATGGACGTATTGGTGGTGTAATGGAAAACTATGTACGCAGACAAACATTCCGTGGTGGCAGACATGTAGAAACCATTGAAGGTGCTATGGGTGAAGCTCGTTACCAGGATCAGTTAGGAGTGAAAGCATTTGTAGGTCAGGGTGTTTCTGTTTCAAACGGTGTAGCAATTAAATATAATCCGGCTACCGGAGCAGTAACCAATTACAGCGAATTGAAATTTGCACCTAATACAACCAAAACGTTCATTCAGGATTATATCAGCCGATACAATTCAACTGCAGAAGGTAATATGATGAGTAAGACCTTCGTGAAATTGCGTGAAGTAGTCATTTCATACAATGTTCCTTCAACAATTTTCGGCAAGCAGAATTTTTTCAAATCTGCTACTGTTTCATTGGTTGGTCGTAACCTGCTTTACTTTATCAAAGATGGTGAGCGTTACAAGGATGTGGATATAGATCAGTATGCAGGATCTCAAACTTCATCCAATCTGCAAACGCCTACTACCCGTCGTTATGGCTTCAACATCAATTTTGTATTCTGATAAATAAAAAATAACAATCATCATGAAAAAAATAATCTTTGGTTCATTGATCGCTGCAACAGTCATTTTTACGGGCTGTTCTAAAAAGTTCGATGATCTTAAAACCGATACAAACCGACCTGAAGCTGTTCCTCCATCCCTTGTATTAGGCGGTGTTGAGAATGATTTCACACAAGGTGCATGGTCACTGGCACATCGCTGGAACCAGTTTAGCTGTTGTAATTACAACTATTATGGTAACCAGGAGTATAACTGGACAAACGTTTCCTTCAACCCATACAATACGTTGAAGAATATTACTAAGATGGAAGCAGAAGCTACCAAATCTGGTGCAGCAGCGCAGAATCCATATGCAGCAATGGGTAAGTTTTTCCGTGCATTCTTTGCATATGACCTTACCATGCGTGTAGGTGATTTGCCACTAACAGAAGCCTTACAGGGATTAACAAATGCCACACCAAAATACAATACACAAAAAGAGATCTTCATTCAGGTTTTAAAATGGCTGGAAGAAGCAAATACGGATATGGCTGCATTGATTGTTAAAGGCGATAAAACACTTGCGGGTGATTATTACTTCAATAACGATCTTAAAAAGTGGCAGAAAGTGGTTAACAGTTTCAAATTACGTGTATTGATTTCTTTGAGTAAGAAAGAAGCCGATACGGATCTTGCTGTAAAAGCAAAGTTCGCTGCAACACTTGCAGATCCTGTTAAGTATCCATTAATTGGTGGTATGTCTGATAACCTTCAGTTTGTTTACAACAGTACTTTTAATAAGTACCCTACAAAACCTGATAATTTTGGATTTGATTCAACAAGGTACAATACCAGTGCAACATATGTGAACAACCTGGTAACGTTAAAAGATCCACGTGTATTTGTAACCGCAGAACCAGCAGCTAAAAAAGTAACTGGTGGTGCATTACCAACTTCATTTGATGCATTTGTTGGTGCAAGCAGCGGTGAAGACCTTGCAGACATGAGTTCTAAAGCTGGTAATGGTGAATATTCTTTTATCAACAGAAAAAGATATTATAGTACCTATACTGCTGAAACTAACATACAGGTTGGCTATTCAGAACTTTGTTTCAATATAGCAGAAGCTATGAACAGGGGCTGGGTTACTGGTGATGCTGAAAGCTGGTACCAGAAAGGAGTTTATTCGTCTATCGGATTTTATGGAATTGTAAGCGGAAATAACACCGTATATTTCCAAAAGCCAGGTGGTACTTTAAATGATTACAATACCTATGTGATCAATTATGATGCTACTGCTTATTATAATCAGCCTACCGTTAAATATGCAGGTAATACCCCAGCAGGATTGAACCAGATCCTCATGCAAAAATACCTTGCATTCTTCCAGAACAGTGGATGGGAAGCTTATTATAACTGGAGAAGAACCAATGTGCCTGCATTTTTAACTGGTCCTGGTACAGGAAACAGTCAGCGCGTTGCAAAGCGTTTCCTTTATCCAACATCTGAAATAGCTACCAACAAAACCAATTTACAGGAAGCTTTAGGCAGACAGTTTGCTGGTGGTGTTGATGATATTAATGCGGATTTATGGATTGTTAAGTAGATCGGAATATAACATAGATACATTTTAGTGGAAGCGAGGCATTAGCCTCGCTTCTTTTTTGTATCAGGTTTAGTTTTCTGCGAAAAAAGAGGCCGTCTCAATACAAATTGAGGCGGTTTTTTTATGCGTGAGATTTGAAGTTGCTATTTTTAGGATTTGATTAGTAGGAACCGTTGTAAACGGTTTGATTTTTAAAAAATGGGCTTAAAACAGCCTTTTTAGGCTGCTTTC